>DATMXW010000038.1:0-13302 GCA_035561295.1 Methanospirillum sp.
AAATAGAGTTATACAAGCTATAGAACACGAGGAATCGAATGGACAACATCTATGATCTCTGGATTGGTGATCGGCAGATACAAACACCCATAGCAGTCTCCTCTATGGCCGGTATAACAGACGGCGCATATATCAGAGGCCGTGCCGGACACATCGGGATCGGGTTTATCGGCGGATATGCCATCGATACTAAAACGATATCAGCGGCACGTATCATACATGAAACAGGTAGAGAAGAATTTTTACCTCAGGATCCGGTTTCAGAAATAATTGCACAGATTGCACAAATACAGGATACCGGAGTGATCCCGGGTGCCAATATCAGAACCTCTGATGTTAATGCTCTTGTACATCTCGCACAGGCTATAGGGGACCGGATTATTTATGAAATCGATGCACACTGCAGGCAACAGCCAATGATTGATGCCGGGTGTGGGGAGTATCTTCTCCATCATCAGGAGCATCTGATAGCATATGTACAAGCCCTGAAGATCGCCGGTGTTATCGTATCGGTAAAAATTCGTGCAGGTGTCGCTACCGATGATGCCGCTCTTACCCGGTTACTCTGGAAAGCCGGCGCTGATATCATTCACGTCGACCTTATGGACTATGGGCATACCAAACTCAGAGATATCAGAAATGCTTCTCCGGTATTCCTTATCGCAAATAATGGGATCACTCATTTCGATAAAGCAAAGGAGATGTTTGCTCATGGTGCAGATATGGTATCCCTTGCCAGAAGGTCTGATCCTGAGACACTTGCAGGTCTCCATGAATCTCTTGCCCAGTATACCAGAGAACATGGATGGTATAACTCTCCAAAGCAACTCTGCCGTGGTGGTGACATCAGATCTCTGACCTTCTGTTGTATGCCGGTTAAACCATGCCCGCTTCTTCCTGCGCTGGAACAGGTCGGTGTTTCACCACAGGAGTTTGTAAATATGAAGATTGAAGGAGTTAAAGGAACCCCGCTTGAGGAGGGAACCGGTACCTGTTTTGGGAGCCTGAGTTACTGCTGCAAGGATTCGACCCCGTGTATGTTTAGGGATGGCGTCCTCAGGCAGCAGGGAGTGAAACGTACAGCATATATGCAGCTTAAACGCGATTTGTCCAAAAAAATCATGCAGAAGATCTTCTCCTGATATTATGAACATTTCTGGATTTCCAAGAACTGAACGGGCGCAGATGGCAATGATGCTTGAGGTCTGTGCCGGGGTCAAACCCGGAAACATAGATCGTGGACATGATTATGAAGATACCTGGCTCGAACATTTTCTTGCGTCTACAATTTTTTCCAGAAAGACCCTCGAAAAAGCAGAAAAGGGTCTTTCTTCTCTGGGATCTCTGATTCAGCAGGTTACCAGAGAGACCGGAAGACATCGCGGAGGCAACACTCATTTTGGTGCATTTCTCCTTCTCCTTCCCCTGGTAATGGGGGGAGACATCCCGGGGGCCTGCCGGATCATTCAAGCAACGACCATAGATGACGCTGTTGCATTCTATGATGCATTCTCTCATACCGCAGTAAGGGTTCATGAAACCGATGAACTGGATATTAATGATCCTGATGTTGCTGACAAACTGCGCGAACGGGGTATGACCTTCTATGACGTTATGGCATATTCAGCCGATTATGACATGGTAGCAAGAGAGTGGGTCAACGGATTTGCCCTGAGCAGGATGGCTGCAGATCTTCTAAAAGCCGATTCGCGCGGAAGGGCTGCGATTCCTGCAGTTTTTCTGCTCCTGCTTGGAAAAGAACCAGACACGTTTATTGCCAAGAAATTTGGTCTGCAGAGGGCATGCGAGATCCGTGATCAGGCAGCTCAGGTAATTGCAGGAAAGAGAGATCTGGAAGAATTTGACGTATACTGTATCAGAGAAGGAATTAATCCGGGATCATTAGCCGATATTATGATCGCGGGGATATATATTGCCATGGATGAAGGATGGGACTGGGATCAGTGACAGAACCTGATTATCATCCAATGCAGGAAGGAATTAACGAGGTGATTGCTACATCTAACCTCAATGCTGCACCCATGGGGATCATCAATCGTAACGGGAGACTGATGATGGCTGTATACAGGACTAGTCATACAGCATCCAATATCGAGCGGGATTGTTTTTTTGTCGCCAATATATCCCATGATCCTGTTCTTTTCGTCAGAACAGCATTCAATGATCTTCCCCCCGAGGAGTTTATCGAGGACGTGATAGAGGGTAGAAAAGTATCCCGACTCCGGGATTGCCCCAGTTGGGTATTATACGCTGCCCGGGTGGATCAGAAAACCGGGCAGAAGATCCTTTTTGTACTTGATCCAATAAAAAAATATCTGGCCCTCAGTCAGATGATCCCAGTTAATAGAGGTTTTAACAGTGTAATTGAAGCCGCTGTTCATGGAACACGGTATATTTTTACCAAAGATCCATCACTAAAGCAACTTATTGATCACCATGCAGATCTGGTACACCGGTGTGGGGGAAGGCGGGATCTTGAAGCTCTGGCCCTACTATATCAGTATATCAGTGAACCATAATCAAAAAAAAGGTCAGATTAACAGACCCTGGGCACCGGGTCTCCCAGAGGGGGTTCGATGAACCGCTCTCCACCGGCCTTTGTCTCCATAATAACGCCGTTTCCTTCTGTAACAACCCCGACAATGGCTGCCTCTTTGCCATACTGATGAGACCTGAGTACTGACAGGATCTTTTCTGCATCTTCTGCCGGAACACCCATTACCACTTTCCCCTCATTTGCCACTTCAAGAGGATCTATCCCGAGGAGCATTGATGCACTTCTCACTGCAGGCCGTATCGGGAGTTCTTCTTCCTGTATTCTGACCTGAACACCTGATTTTCGTGCCATCTCGTTGATAGCACTTGCAAATCCGCCCCTGGTCGGATCTTTCATAGCATGAACGGTTCCCGCAGCCATCACTTCCTGAACCATACCGGCAAGCGGGGCAACATCAGAGACGATCTGATCCCCAAACTCAAATCCTTCCCTGCTAGCAAGGACCGCAAACCCATGATCTCCAAGAGTTCCGGTTACGATTATCCGATCCCCAGGCTGTAGTCCACAATCTCTGACCACCGTCTCAACAACCCCTATCCCGGTTGTATTGATCATTATCTTATCCAGATTGCCCTTTTCCATAACCTTGGTATCACCAGTAACAAGAGCTACACCCGCTTCGTTCAATGCTTCATTCATTGAATCAACAATACGGATGATATCGTCGAATTCAAATCCTTCTTCAAGAACAAGGCCGCAGGATAGTGCAATAGGTCTGCCTCCCATCATCGCTATATCATTGATAGTACCGCAGACCGAGATACGACCAATATCTCCCCCGGGAAAGAAGAGCGGTCTGACAATATGGGAGTCAGTGGTAAAGACGATTTGGGAATTGCCAATTGGTATTACTGCACCATCATCAAGAGCCTCAAGGCCAATACCCCCGGCGTTTTTATTGGTAATCCTGGAGACAATATCAATGACCTCACCCATCACCTCTCCGCCTGCGCCATGCATCAGTGTAACTTTCATTCTTCATCAGCCTCTATCTCGATATTGGTAACAACAATCTCTTTGCCTTTCTCTATTGACGGAAGTGCCCCACAATCAGGGCATACAAAAATTTCCTTTCCTTCATATCCGCAGACACATCTGGTAAGTGGTGGTGTGACGGTGCAGACAAGTGATGCCCCAGTGAACAAGGGATCATCCTCAATGATCGCCGAAAATAAAAACTCAACCTGCTCAGGATTGATCATTGAGATTTCACCAACGTCAACACACACCCTGTTGATGGATCGGGCATGATTATCCAGTGCTGCACGTCTGGCAGTCTCTACAATATCATAGGCAATTCCATATTCATGCATCTTGAGAAGACTCCGACCCAACTACTGCCAGGTTTTTAGGTAGATGAATGTATGAGAAGGAGAAGGTTAAAACATGACGATTCACGTCCAGACGAATTTCACGGCCGTCAGGAGTGATATCTGAGAATATCCTAATCTCTGATAGACACTTATGTAATAGAAAGTAAGGTTTTTAGAGAATTCCCAGCCCCACCTATGATTAGCATTCATGCAGGGTGATGCCGGTATTATCCACTGCTGTAGTTATGGCAAGAGAGAGACCCATTGAATCCAGAATTCCAGAAATCTCATCTGCTGATCGGGAAGTGATGATCGCGATGGACGGACCCACTGAACTCATCCCGACAAATTCTAACCCTGCCTTGCGCAAGCGATGCATATAGTGATACAGCTCAAATGAGTGATGCTCAACTTCTGCCCGCTTAGATCCTCTGAATTCAATTTCCCACATGATCTCTCCCATGCGGGTAATATCACCCTGATGGAGTGCAGGGATAAAATCCATAAGAATACAGTACGCTTTCTGTTCCCGGTCGCGATAATCAAGAGTCCGTGCCTTGTTCATCAATAGAGAGAACTCTTCTTCGCCTGCCGAGGAGATCTCACTTGGTGGAATTACAATATGGACATATTTGTCCACTGCGAACTCTTTTTGGTATACCAGCGTGAGATCATCCCCCATTACTGCCATTCCCCCATAATTAATCACAGCAGGACCAACTCCGGTCTCAAATCCATATGCCACCTTCCCACCTTCAGTCTCTTCAATATAATTATGACCGATGAGGACGCGCAGTTGATCCCGGGTAAGCGGTTCTCCGACAACATGATTTACTGCCACGGCAACCGCCATCAGAATGGTACCGGTAGATCCGAGCCCGACGTGTTTATACTCATGATCCACAGCCTTTACCGAAAACCCCCCGCTGTATCCGGTTACTTCTGAAAAAAGCATCAGGAAATGCTCTATTATCGCTGGTCTGCAATAATCTATGGTATTTCCGGATGGGCTGCACCTCACTTCTACTTCTCCATAAATCTGAATCGCAAACCCGATTCCTCCGCCACCTGGATGACCTGGTGCAAATCGGTTCATATCAAGAACCGTGAGATGAATCCTGCCCGGGGCCTTCACCTTAACTGCTTTTTCATTGATCTTTAACGCATAGGATCGCTTCAGGTTCAGGGTTTTAAGGTTCTCACCTGGAGAAAATGATATGAACTCGTATTCGACGAGATCCAGATCCCCACCCCGAATTTTCATAATTGTCATGGCTTACTCCAGTCACCGGTCAAAGAAGATATTCTTACCGGTTATAGACAAGGGTATCCCATATGCTGTGGTGCATCCAGGAAGGAGATCCAGAGAAAGGGCTGCTACACCAGCTGAAAACAGAATTCTATTATCTGCATTATGGATCTGTGCAGTTTTTACCGCAGATCCTACTGCAATCCCGAGATCTGCCATCCTGATTATACAAACCGGCCCTTTGAAGAGAGTGTCACGATCGCAATTGGCATATGCATCAGCCATCAGACCACAGGTTTGAAAACCACACCCACCACAATTCAATCCAACATGTTCAGTTCCCCGTGAGCCAATAAGTACACAACCTGATGCTGCAGAGATATTTTTGGCATCCCGGAGAAAGAAGGAAAAACCAATCCGGGTTCCAATCTCATTCATCCTGTCTGAGAGAGAACTCAGTTCATCCCCTGACAGGATTTTTGCGACAATGGTATCAACACCTTTTCCTTTTGGTGCTGTTCGTGCACTGGCAACCATGAGCTGTGCAATAGTCCGGACTGCTTCCTCTTCAGGATCCATACTTCAGGTGCAGAGCCTACAGTAAATAATACCTCTTCTCAGGATTATGTACCCGGAGCACCAGGTCTTCAAAAATTGATTCAGAACTGTTCGAAAATTATCTTACCCTGGTATGCTGGTTGATGTAAGCAAGAATAGAGTTATACGCCATCTCAGAACCTTTGTATGCCTCCTGACGGGCAGGATCTGGTTCTGCAAGGGCACGGTTCTTCATATCCTCGTACTCCTGAAGAAGAAAGTTCTGAAACAGGTAGAGGTCTTCAGTATATCCAAAACGCTCAAGTGCAAGACCACATGCGCGATCCCATCCTTGTTTCGCATACGGCGAGAGAGTATATTTTGTCGGGCTGTGCTTCATCTCAACAAGCATATCGAGCATCTCATCCCGGCTTATCGCACCTTTATGGGCCTTAAAGGCGGAAGTTACCTTAGTAAAAAAATTTTGCCAGCTATCGACCCATCGCTCCTGCATCTTATTCGAATATTCTTCATCAGGGGCAGTAATCCGTTGAATGTACATCTTTGAGAGTGTATCAGGAAATCCTTCAACCTCTTGGGGGAATGAAAAGGTAATGCTAATGCGATCTTTTCCATCCGGAATGGTAGAATAGATGACGGAATAGGGGACAATCAGATAATCTGATGATTGAATTTTTACCAGAATATGCTCACTGGTTGCATAGAGTGTGCATTCATTCAGGACAGTCTCGTCAAACCAAATCTTCATCTTCTCTTTAGTCTTCACAATCGCAAAAGGATCCAGCCCTTCTTTTCTTCTTTGAATCCCTTCGATAAAGAGGAGGTCTTCTTCAGTATTCTGCATCTCACGCCGTTTTTCAGCGATACTGTTCTGGTACCGTTTAACCAGGCTACTCAGATATTTCTTCCAGGACTCAGCCCACTTCGGATCATCAAGAATGGCGATCACATTCCCTTCCTTGCGTTTCAGACCGTGTAGATAGAGGCGGATATATTCTTCCCGCTCCTGAAAAAAACGTTGAGGAGTATTACACCTGATGCAGATCCGATATTCATCCTCAATCGTGATCTCATGAATATGCTCAAAAGAGAGTCTGATATACTCATCTTTGCGACTTTTAACGATAATTCTTCGGTCTGTAATATAGATCTTCGAAATCTGGCGCTCTTTTTGTGTGTAAAACACCGCTGCAACGGTCTTTTTTAAAACACTCTCTCCATCTCCACATTCAAGCGCCATAATCTTTCTAATTACCTGTACTTCCTCATGTTATTGCAGGGAAGACCATATATATTGGGAATACAAGTCTACTCATAGGATATCAATTCCATCAATTATATTGGCCAGAGGAGAAAAGAATCATGTTTACCGGAATAGACATTGGTGGAACAAATACTGACATTGCAATTGTAGATCGTGAGATTCAGACCTTCAAACTTCCAAATACCGCAGGGTTGCCTGCAGCACTGGCTCTGGCAGGAACAAAAGGGAGGCTTGCAGTCAGCACTTCACAGCCTCTGAATTCAGTAGTTACTTCGTCGGAATATAAAATCAGGACAATAACCATCCCCGGCCCCGGTCTTGTGCATGGGGGGGCAATTAAGGGTGCTGTCAGCCATCGGGGAGAAGTCCTCGAACCTGTTGATAAGGATGAGGTCAGGCATCTGATTAGAGGATTCCATGCTGATGCTGTTGCTATTGTAGGAAAATTCTCAGTACGAAATCCAGAACTGGAAGAGGGCGTCAGGAAGATTGCCCAGGAGTTCTTCGACGACCATCAGATTGCCGTCAGTTATCCACTGGGTGGATTGAATTTCCCGGCCCGAATAACCACAACTCAGGTAAATGCAAGGATTAAAGGAACAGTATCATCTCTCGCCAGAATTATCAGACAGACTCATCCAGACTTTCTTTTTGTCACTTCTGATGGTGGCCTTACCAGTTCAGAACGCGCAATTGAGAACCCTTCTCTTCTCTTTCATTCCAGCCCGGCAACAGTCGCTCTGGGTGCCCAATATCTTTCTGGAAAAAAGGATTGCCTGGTAGTGGACATAGGAGGGACTACAACTGATCTGGTTCCTATAAAAAACGGAAAACCCATTCTGGACACTCTCTATCTCAACGGTAAAAAGACTTTGATCAATACCCTATCTACGATCACTATCCCTTTTGGGGGAGATTCATGTATCAGGGAAGATTGCTACAAGAGTCAGTTATGCCAATTTCGCTCTGGAAATTCGCGTGCATTTGGGGGCGGTGAACCAACCCTTACTGATGCCTTAAATATTCTAGGGGCTGGAATTGGAGATACGATCAGATCCCAAACGCTTGAACAAAACAGGGCTGAATTCTCTGTTATGACATATCTAGAGAGGGTATCTGAGGAAATCAGGCGACAGAACCCTTCATATATTGTCGGAACCGGATTTCTGGCAGAGTATCTCATTCCTGACCTTGCCGATGCTTCAAGAGTTCCCTGGACAATTCCAGAACATGCTGCATCAGCAAATGCTGTAGGTGCTGCAGTATCGCGAATAAGTATCCAGGTCCATGTCCATTCTGACTCAGAAAAGAAAATATTCACATTGAATGGCAAACATTATCCTCATCCTGGTAATTTGAGCGATGACAAACTGATAACTCATGCAGGGATTCTGATTAGAGAAATTACCAGAGGGCAAGGTGCTCCGGAAGAAGATCTCCATCAGATAGTGACCAGCCGGTTCACGGGATTTAATGTTGTCAGAGCAGGGAGAACCGCCGGCAGAATTGTAGACTTTGTTGCAGGAATAGCACCAGGAATAACCGCAGAGGCGCCATGACAACAGGAATAATTTATGATCCTGCATATTTGAAACATGAACAGGGCCCGATTCATCCTGAAAGAAGTGAAAGATTATCCTATACGCTTGATCAGTTAGAAGAGGAAGGAATTTTTGATCTCCCTGAAATAGTCCTCATCCCACCACGTGCGGCTACCCGGGAAGAAGTCCTCCGCGTTCATACGGCCACGTACCTGGAGTATCTGGAACAGGAAAGTATACTTGGGGGAATTATTGACTGCGACACAATGATCCACCCTGGCTTGATTACAGATGCGCTTTTAGCTGCAGGGGGTGCAATAACAGGTGCAGATGCGGTTCTTGACCAGGTTGTAACCAATTCTTTTGTCCTTTGCCGTCCTCCGGGTCATCATGCAACTGCTGAACGAGGTGCCGGTTTTTGTTATCTCAACAATGTTGCTATCATGGTGAGGCATCTTCAACGAAGGGGTATGCGACGTGTTCTTATCATTGATTGGGACGCGCATCATGGAAATGGTACCGAGTCAATTTTTTATGATGATCCATCAGTTCTCTTCTGTTCAGTGCATCAATACCCGTTTTACCCAGGGTCTGGGAGGGCAGAGGATATCGGAATAGATGAGGGGAAGGGATACACCATTAATCTGCCAGTACCTGCAGGGAGTTCAGATCAGGTATACCAGTACCTGCTCAGTGAGATGATCATTCCGATCACTGAAGAGTTTGAACCAGATTGCATCGCGATATCAGCCGGGCAGGATAATCATTTTACGGATCCACTTACCGGTCTTGCACTCACCGCACACGGATATGCAAGCCTCATGCAGGAGATAAGGATTCTGGCAGATAGTATCTGCAACGGAAGGCTGATTGCTGTTCTTGAGGGGGGATACAGTGTTGAAGGAGGTCTTCCTTATACAAATCTTGGCATCATTGCCGCTATGGCAGGTCTTGACATATCATCTATCAGAGAACCCGATACTCTGAACGAACTGTTCGCAAGATCTGTGTCAGATACGGCACTTCATCGTACGAGGACCATGGTACAGGCTCACAAGATCCGACTGAGTCCGTACTGGGGTTGTATGCGGTGAGATTAGATCACGACCTTTATGGGCTAATCCATCCTACACCTCCGGACAGCGACCAGTCCATCTGGTCTTGAGGATAATTATGGCAGTCCGTCAAATAACTGAACATACCTTCTCTGTCGGAGTCATCGACTGGAGCCGCCGGATCTTCGACGAACTCGTTGCTCTGCCTGAAGGCACCTCGTATAACTCATACGTGGTAAAAGGATCACAAAAGACTGCGCTTATTGATACTGTAGATCCCTCAGTCCAGGAGGAGTATATTGGGAATCTGATACGTCTGGGTATTGATCGTATTGACTACTTTGTTATCAATCATGCAGAACAGGATCATGCAGGTCTGGTACCCATGCTGCTTGAACTATTTCCCGGGGCTAAAATCTGCTGTACTGAAAAATGTCGTGATATGCTCGCAAAGCTGCTTGATGTTCCAGGAGAACGGTGCCTAATTGTCTCAACCGGCGACTCAATTGACCTTGGTGAAGTAACACTTGAGTTTATTGCGGCACCTCATGTACACTGGCCTGAAACAATGTTCACCTACTGCCCACAGGAGGAGATCCTCTTCTCCTGCGACCTTTTTGGGTCCCATTATGCGACATCAGATCTCTTTGTTCGTGATATGGCCAAAGAAGAGATATTGGCTAAACGATACTATGCCGAGATCATGATGCCATTTCGGAGCAGCATCAGAACCTATTTAAGCGCATTGAAAGAGAGAAAAATTTCAATCATAGCTCCAAGTCATGGCCCGTCAATTAAACCGGCATCCCTTATCCTGGACTTTTATGAAGAATGGACTGGAGATACAGTCAGAAATATGGTGTTGATCCCGTATGTCTCAATGCATGGAAGCACCAGGCAGATGGTAACATATTTGTCAGATCGACTTATCGAGCGTGGTGTAGGGGTACATCCGTTTCATGTTACCGGGTCTGATCTTGGTGCCCTGGCCATGGAGATGGTTGATGCGGCTACGGTAATATTTGCAGCCCCTACCGTACTATATGGCCCACATCCAGAGATGGTATCTGTAGCCTATCTTGCCAACCTCATCAAACCCAAAACTCGATATGCAACAATTATCGGATCATTTGGATGGGGAGGCAAAGCTGTTGACACTTTAAAGTCCATGCTTCCCCACCTGAAGGCTGAATTCCTTGAACCATTATACATCCAGGGAGCTCCTGACGAAAAGACTCACCAGGCACTTGAAGTTCTCGCAGATACCATTGCATTAAAACATAAAACTGATTCAACGGTTATCGGGTAAAATCCCCAGAATATTTCGTATTTAGAATGAATACCTGATGAAAAACATTATCAGGTATACAGCCGAAACAACCCTATAAGAGCATGGATAATACCCGATCAGGTACTATCCTGTGCCTGTGAGAAGAACATGACATCACTACATGAAGTCTACAAATGTGAAAAATGTGGAAATATTGCTGTTATTTTTCATCCTGCTGCAGGAGCGTTAGTCTGTTGCGGTGCTGATATGACTCTTATGCCTGAGAAGAACGCTGATCAGGGGAAAGAAAAGCATGTTCCAGTTATTAGTCAGGATGGATCTGGTATCCAGGTAAAATGTGGGGATATACCTCATCCGATGGAAGAGAAGCACTATATTGAATGGATAGAGGTACAGGGAGGGGACTATTACTTCATTAAACGTCTGACTCCAGGAAACAGTCCTGAAGCAGAATTTCCTTGTGCATCCACTGATGTGACCGCCCGGGCATATTGTAATGTTCATGGGCTTTGGACCAGCAGAACCTGATACCCTTCTCAGTTTTTTGAGAGATGGGCCTACTAAAGTTTTTTTTTGAGTTATTATGATTAATAGCACCTTTCAGGATACTGTTTATACATCTCCCTATGTTTACATTATCGGGGTTGCAGGAGATTCAGGGTCAGGAAAGACCACTTTCACGAGCGCCATTGTAAATATATTCGGAAGTGATCTGGTCTCTACAATTACTCTGGACGATTATCATATTTATGATCGGGAAGAACGGGCCCGTCTTGGGGTGACCCCACTCTCTCCAAAAGCAAATGATCTGGATCGACTGGCTCGTGATATTGCACTTCTTAAACAGGGTAAACCCATACAAAAACCGGTGTACTCCCATGATAAAGGCACAATAGAGGAGCCCGTTCTGTTTCATCCTAATCGATTTATCATCCTTGAAGGTCTGCACCCGTTTGCTACCAAGACATTACTCCAGCATATTGATTACACCATTTTTGTAGATCCTGATAATGATGTTAAGTATGAATGGAAATTGAGAAGGGATGTGTCCGGAAGAAATTATCAGCCTGAAGAGGTCCTAAAAGAGATTCAGGTTCGTCAAACCGATTACGAACACTTTGTTCTTCCCCAACGAAAGGTTGCAAACACAATCATCAGGATTGGTTATTCAGAATATGGCCCGGCTCTCGGTTCTACTCGAAATGTCTATCGTATCGTTCTTGCAATGAAACCACCAGAGACATGTCTTGATGATATTGAACTAAATATTGATCTTTGCAGTCTCTTTGCCCGCTCTTCTCATGATTTCAGAATAGAATGTACGTCAACTGATATTGACGAAAGACGGATGCGATCACTCATTGTTGATGGAGAACTGATGCATGAGACGATCAGGAAGATTGAATTGAACATTGAAGCACAGACCGGCATTCACCCTATCAACCTCTTCAGTGGGAAAGAAGTGATATCTGGCTCTGATCTTGCACGATTGATTATATCGTGGCAGATCATCAATCATTGGATTCTTACCAATATCAGGCATACCCGAAAAACTGATGGAGGTGAATCAATCACTAATAGTCATACAACTAACGTCTGAGCAATGAGGCAGATCGCCATATACGGGAAAGGCGGTATCGGAAAATCCACAACATCTTCCAACCTTTCAGCGGCTCTGGCTGATAGTAATCTATCAGTTATGCAGATAGGATGTGATCCTAAACGGGACAGCACCCGGATGCTCGTGCAGGGAAGATTAATACCCACAGTTCTGGATTTGATACGTGAATTTGGGGATACCTCCCTCACTCTGAATGATGTGGTATTTAAGGGATACAAGGGAGTCAGATGTGTCGAAGCGGGCGGTCCGGATCCTGGAGTCGGGTGTGCAGGACGAGGTATCATCGCAACATTTCAACTTCTTGAGCGTCTGGAAGCATTGCAGGGGGATGTTATCCTGTATGACGTGCTTGGAGATGTGGTCTGTGGGGGATTTGCGATGCCAATGCGTAAGGGTTACGCTCAGGAGATATATCTTGTTACATCCGGAGAATTGATGTCCCTGTATGCCGCGAATAATATCTGCAAAGCAATTGCCAGAATATCACAAAATTCACGACAAATCAGCCGTCTAGCAGGTATTATCGCGAATGCCAGAAATACTCCAGGAGAGACTGAACTTATCCAGGAGTTTGCATCTGCAGTCGGTTCCCAGGTAGTCGCTCATATTCCCAGAGATGAAATAGTTCAACATGCTGAATATCATTGTCAGACGGTGATAGAATATGCGTCAGGTTCTGAACAGGCTGCACGATATCGTAATCTGGCGACAGCTGTTCTTCAAAATCAATCTCTGATAATTCCTACACCACTTGAGCTGGATGAAATTGAACGGATGGGAAGATCATATCTGACTCATTACGGGATATCAGGATGAACGATAACATCATAAG
>DATMXW010000039.1:0-6347 GCA_035561295.1 Methanospirillum sp.
AGCAACCGGGGTAATCGTAACTTCAGCATCCCAGATTACGTGCATACTCCCAATCACCGGAGCACCAGCAGGACAATGGAATATTGTAGTTACAAACCCGGATACACAAACAGGAACACTCAATAACGGATTTACCATTACCGCACTTACTCCTACCGTAACCGCCATAACACCGGCTACTGCGGTAAACACCAGCTCAGCATCGATAACAGACCTGCAGGGAACGAACTTCCAGGCAGGCGCAACCGTAGCCCTCACCAGAACCGGGTACGCAAATATTGCAGCAACTGGTGTTATCGTAACTTCAACATCCCAGATTACGTGCACACTCCCAATTACCGGAGCAGCAGCAGGACAATGGAATATTGTAGTCACGAACCAGGATACACAAACAGGGACCCTCAATAACGGATTTACCATTACCGCACTTGCTCCTACCGTGACAGCCATAACACCGGCAACTGCGGTAAACACCAGCCCGGCGGCGATAACTGATCTGCAGGGAACGAATTTCCAGGCAGGCGCAACTGTAGCCCTTACCAGAACCGGGTACTCAAATATTGTAGCAACCGGTGTTATCGTAACTTCAACATCCCAGATTACGTGCACACTCCCAATTACCGGAGCAGCAGCTGGACAATGGAATATTATAGTCACGAACCCAGATACACAAACAGGAACCCTCAATAACGGATTTACCATTACTGCACTTGTTCCTACCGTGACAGCCATAACACCGGCTACTGCGGTAAACACCAGCTCAGCAGCGATAACAGACCTGCAGGGAACGAACTTCCAGTCAGGCGCAACTGTAGCCCTCACCAAAACCGGGTACGCAAATATTGTAGCTACCGGTGTAATCGTAACTTCAGCATCCCAGATTACGTGCACACTCCCAATCACCGGAGCACCAGCAGGACAATGGAATATTGTAGTCACGAACCAGGATACACAAACAGGAACCCTCAATAATGGATTTATCATTACCGCCCTTGCACCTCTGACGGTAACGGGCATTACCCCATCTTCTGCTCCGATCACCGGCCCGGTCACCATTACCAACCTTGCAGGTACTAACTTTGAGACAGGTGCAACAGTAACGCTTACCCAGTTGGGTTCTGCACCAATAAGTGCAACAGGCATAACTGTCATATCCCCATCCCAGATCTCATGTACAATCCCAATCACCGGAGCGAAGGGTGGACTATATGACCTTACGGTTCAAAACCCAGGAGGAACTTTTGTCACAAAACCATCGGCGTTCACAGTAATCACAAACCAGGGGGTTTCGATCGGTGCAACCTCACCATCAGGAGGAACCAATTCAATAGACCGCCTCATAATTATTAAAGGAACTAACTTTAGGACAGGAGCGACGGTCATTCTCACCAATGGAATCACCAGTTACCGGCTCACCAACATAAACCTCTTTTGTGCAACCTCGATTATGGTAGTTTTTCCACTCAAAACATCGAATATTCAACCTGGTATCTACTCCATCATTGTTGTTAACTCCAATGGAACCTTCGGGACGAAGGGTTCCTGTTTCACAGTGACAGGTCTGTCAACATTAACTACAGGAGAGAATCAGACACCAGCTCTGGAGCCAGTTATTACCCAAATTAACCCGAAGAACGTCATGTATCAGAATATTCCGGTATCAATCATCATTACAGGGGCGAATTTCAGTACTGACGCATTCGTTTCACTGGATAAGGGGGGAATATTCTATATTGGGCTAACAAAAACCACATCTGAACAATCAATAGAATGTTCAATATATTTGAATGAAAATTCTCTGGGGCACTATAACCTTACAGTTCAGAACCCTGATGGATCATTTGCGACCATGCTGAATGCATTGACGATATCCCCTGCGCCGAATACACCTATAAACAGAACACCTTCGGGGATTAACAGAAGAGGAGTCCAGAACCTGATAAAAACATCACCAGATATGAGAGAGCAGAAAAGTAGTACAATGCAACCATCAGTACCGAATTCGATGGTAGACCGAACCAATCTTCTTACCTCCATCCGGAGGTAAGCAGCTGTGGGAGAACCTAATTTCGTCTCTTGTACCAGAATAGTAGCCCTCCTATTACTGTGTGTTATCAGCTCCATCGCTATTGCAGATAGGCTTCCCTCACAAGTACCTGAGAACCAGATGTTTCAGGTAGACACTATTATTGATGCTACCGGGATCATTACCCATGAGACTGATCTGCATTGGATCATTGATCATCAGGACCTTCAATCTAAAAATGGTGTCGTATTCAACAGCGATATCGAAGTTGGGGGTGCATATCCACTAAGTCCTCAAGAGATAAGCGCCTTTGAATCTGATGGAATACCTTATACCTCGGTAATAAATCTGGCGGGGGATATCGTTCTAATTTCAATAGATATCCCTACTTATATGCTGCAGGATGTGTATTGTACACAAGGATGTGCAGCAGGGGAATCGTATCAGGATTTTTTAAACTTTCTAACATGGGGTGACTGGTATGTATCATCGGACAAATTAGATAGCGGGTATATTCACGACGGAAAATTGAGACCTACCGAAGAGATCGGCGTGGTAACATATACCGAATCAACCAGAACAAGCGGGGGAATATTAAGTATTACCAAGAACTTTGGTTTTGACTCCAGGGATAAGGAAAAAGGCCTCTATAACCTGCAGAGTGAGAAAGTTCTGACCTACTCAGGCATAGACGGATCACACCTGGTAGGATCAGAAGCAATTAGTCTGGATATTGCTGGAAATCTGAAACCGATAGCAAATAGCAGTATCAGGTGTGTATTTGCTGAGTCATCCATGATATTCCTCCCAGCCTTCTGCAATGTGGTTAATATTAAAAGTTCTCTGGTAAATATCAACAGTGCTCAGATCTCAACAAAAGCATCAAGCCGGGCAGTTGGAAGATCCAGTGATACGTCTGGTGCTCTGAACTATGAGATCGCAGTCACTCCAGACCGAATCTCAAGAACCGGATTTGCTGATGGAACGATCAGTACTCTCTTTGGAGGCTCTATCATGGAGGCCAGAGGGAGAAGCAATGAGACCTCTACTATGAATATCTGGAAGGATAGTTCTTCGGTTACCGGGGGGATTAAGAATTTCCAGAAGATGTTTACCTATGTATCAGGATTAAAACTCTAATCGTCGTACATATGATGTAAAATTTATAAAAAACAGGACGAAAGATACCAATTCATCTTAAAACATACCCAAAATTCCGGACCGATCCAATATCCTCTCTATCTTACCATTTTTTCTTCTTTTGATACCTGACGTATATCGACCTAATGCCAGGCAGAATTCTTGACTGACATATGGGGTATCAGAAGATGAAAGAGCAGAAGAAGGCACTTCAAGCCTTTATATAAGTGCAAACAAGTGCACCCTATTTAAAATATAAAAACGAACACCCAATTGAAGGATTATTTACACGTATTTTGACTCTGACCTTCAGTAGTATTAAGTCACATCGTGGCGATGATATCCCTCATGAGTGAGGGAAGATCCGAATCTCTGAAGATCGAAAATATTGTAGCTTCAGGCTCGATAGCTGACGCTATTGATCTTGAAGTGATCGCCGCCACAATTGAGAACTGTGAACTTAATAAAAAACGATTTCCAGGTGCAGTATACCGGATAGAAAACCCAAAGATCGCGATGCTCATCTTCTCTTCAGGAAAGGTAGTATTAACCGGTGTTAAAAGTCATGAAGATCTAGCCCGAGGACTGGAAATTCTGACTCAAAAGATGAAAGAGGCTGGTGTAGTCTGTTTTGAAGAGCCAAAAGTAGCGGTCACCAACATGGTCTGCTCGTATGATATGGGAAATAAGATTAACCTGAACAAGGTAGTCATGACCCTGAGTCTTGAAAACATCGAGTATGAACCAGAACAGTTCCCCGGCCTGGTGTATCGTATTATGGATCCCAAAGTAGTGGCATTGCTCTTCTCATCTGGAAAAATTATCCTTACTGGTGGCAGAACGATGGAAGATGTTGAGAGAGGTCTTGCATTCCTGGAACAGAAGATAGGTAGTATCTAGAACCGTTATCAGTTAGGAAGAGAGGGTTATCATCCTCACATTCTTTTTTACCTTTCACTATTGCCAGTGAACCACAGATTACGCAATTTTATTCTTGTTGCATACGTATCAGGGTTATGAACCCTGGTATTTCTGTTGCGATAAATTTTGGATAAATGATCCTGGTATCCATGTACCCATAAGTCATATAGTGGGATCAGGAATCCAAACCCATCTAAGGCTTGTAACGGACACAAATCCCAACTGAACGGGATTTGGTGTTTCTGATAAAAAATCCGGTCTAATCCTGGAATTATAACCGACATGTCCTTTAGGCACCATCTACCATGAGCAGCCGCTGGCCATTGTCAGAATATCCAAAGTCCATCTGTAGGAAGTTTTAAAAAACTGCATGCAGGGGGATTCAAAAAATTAACATATCCCCCCTCTGTAATGTCAATCGAAGGTGGTGTGGAATTGGGCCCTACAGCAGCCTCAATTGAGAAAAACTCTAATTTTTAAAACAAAGCGTGAAACGAAGCGATAATTAGATTAGTGAATACGATCATTGGAAATCAGCCTGTAATTTGATATTTTTTTTATTAGAGGAGAACATGAACCAAAAAATCAAAATTCTTATCGTGGAAGATGAGCGTGTGATCGCTGAAGATCTCAGGGAGATGTTGAATGGTATAGGGTACGAGGTGATGGGGATCACCAAAACAGGTCAGAGTGCTATTGCATTTACTGCTGATCATGATCTGAATCTCATCCTGATGGACATCAACCTTGCTGGTGAAATGGATGGGATTACCACTGCTGAACAGATAAAAACCCATATGGATATCCCAATAATATTTCTCACTGCCTTTGCAACAGAAACGATAGTTGCTCGGGCCAAACTGATAAAACCATCAGGATATATTCTTAAACCTTATAGCGAAGCTCAAATCCGTACATCTATTGAGATTGCTCTCTATAACCACGCTCTTGAGCGACAGCTCAAAGAACGGGATGCCACAATACGAATGCTGGTTAATAGTTCAAAAGATGCGTTAATGGTCATCAATTCATCAGGAAAGGTACAATATGTTAATAATGCGATGTCAATTCGGGCAGGGAAGATACCTGATGATATCATCGGTATGCTGATTGAGGATCTCAAACCTGCAGGTATCATCAGTACCCTGGTATATGATCAGATAGAGGCCGTCAAAGAAGGTAATTCCATAATGATAGAAGAACAGAATGGAGATAATTGGTATGAATATTCTTTGATTCCGGCCTTTAATCCTGATGCCAAGATAACTCAGATCGGGTACTATTGTCATGATATCACGTACCACAAATTAATAGAACTTGGTCTGCAGAGTACCGTGAATAATCTTATACAGGAACAGAAAATTCTTGAGCAGACCAGAGAAGAGATTCACCAGATCAATGAAGAACATGTGAGCCTAATTAAAGCCAGATCTGCAGAGTTATATTCTGTTCACAAAATAATGGCAAAGAACCAACTCATAATGTCTTTGATGAGTGGTGGGAATCTTGCATTGAAAGAAGGTATGGAAGAGCGGGAATTCCTCAAAAAAATATGTGATTCATTAATTACTGCAGAGAATTATCATCAGTCATGGATTATTTCTTTTGATTCATCAGGAAATCCGGCACATTTGGAGTTTAGTAATACTTGCGATTCAGATCCATCTATGTTTGTAGAAAAAGATAGTTCTTTGAAGTTCTGCCCGACTCTGGGTATGAAAAATGTATCCTTTTTCAGAGCAGGAGGTGAGATTTGTACAGGCTGCCCTCTTAAAGAGAATCATGATCACAGTTGTGTCATAACTGCTCCTATCCTCAATGATGGCCAACTCCTTGGGGTTGCCGGGGTTTTATTAAAATCTGATGTTCCCCTGACGAAAGGTGACGAAGAATCTACCTTTATTGACATTTGTAACAGTATTGGATTCACTATACAATACCGTAGGTCATTTGACCGGGAACAAGAAGCATTTCACCAGATATCTAAAAATATCGCGATGATTTCCATACTAAATGATGAGATCAGAAATCCCCTCACCATCATTATGGCCCAGACAGAAATGGATGGGGGAACGTATGAGAGTTCTATCAAAGAGCAGGTTAAAAAAATAGATAAAGTAATAGATAAACTGGATGGAGGATTTTTAGAGTCGATCAAGGTCTTTGATTATTTGAAAAAACACCATGGATTCACAATATGAGGGAGAAGGATACCCTGAAAAAAATATCCCTGATTTTCATTCCTTTTGTAGTCATCATT
>DATMXW010000040.1:0-56111 GCA_035561295.1 Methanospirillum sp.
CACTATATTCTATACTAATATAATATATTTTGTTAGATCCCGACGAATGATGTATTCATATGAGAACTCGGTTCATCCTTCATTATTGCAAGGCTCAAATACTTATTCCCTGATTGAACCATTATCCCCTGTTGTACAAAAGAATTCAACGCATCTGAGATTTCAGCTCTACTGACCTGAAATTGGGCGCCAGTGATTCAATTGTTCGAGCACTATCACACTCAAGATAGATATCAGCAGAGAGGTGGCTGTAGGTATATTCCCGTATCTCCCCTCTGATCCGGGTATCTACAAGATGAATAGAATGTTCTGATTTGAATACAGAGAGTTCTGCATCCTGATATGACTGCCATTCCAGGACAGCGTCAGTCAGGTTGTTACTATATATTTTTGACATATCAGGATACGTCGCATCACATATGTAACAAATGGTTTCAATATCACGATCAGATAGGAGATGATAGATATATGTGTAGGCACGTGTCTGAGTCAGATTTGTACATCTAAAAAAACCGCGGCGTGCCTGAAGATTATTCCTCTGAGGAAAAATACAAGAACATGGGCAAATATGCACGAAAAGGCATCCTCCTTTATATTTGGGGAGTAGAAGTTATATTGATCATGAATACCTCTCCGTCCAGAGCAATGCCGAGTCACAATAGAAGATCAGGGGTATGGCACATATTCCGCTCCAACTGCTACGCCCCGATCGTTCGGCTTGGATTCATCCTCTGCATTATTGCTGTTTTGATACTTGTTGCTGTTCCCAGCATATCTGCTGATAGCCCGGCTTCTCAGAATACATCTTCACTGACTGGTCTTCCCCAAAAAACCGTTCTTTTTCTGAGTTCAGGAAACGATAAAGCCCCAATATTAGAATTATGGAGAAAAGGGATAACTGAAGGCTTTGCTGAAGAGAAGGAGATGGAGATTGATCTGGTGGTTGAAACCTTTGACACAGCAAGGTACAATGATCCCTCCTTTATTGACAGCCAGATTGCACTGTACCGGTATAAACTGGAAAAGATGAAACCAGATGCAATCTTTACGTTCGATCAGGTTACCCTGGATATCCTTCAACAGACAAAGAGTCCGTATATCAGGGATATTCCGATCATCACAACCCGTACGAATAGGACGGTTAGTTCCCCCAATGTGCTCCTTATACCGTCCCTTCCCTCCTTTTCAAATGTAACGGTTGCTCTGGCACTCACCCTCCTTCCTGATACCCAGCGGATTTTTGTGGTAGCTGGCAATTCCCCGTCTGACATCACTGAAACCGCCCAGGTTCAAAAGACATTAGATACAATGGATCTGAAGGTACCGGTTGAGTACCTGACCAACCTTTCCCTTGTGGAGCTGGAACAAAAAGTGGCCCGGCTTCCGGAAAAATCGTTCGTCTATTATGTGAGATACTCCGGTGACTCACAAGGAAATGGATATATCCCTGCAGAAGTGGTAAAAAAACTCAGGGAAAAGACGGATCTCCCCATATTTGCTGGTACTGATACGTTCATTGGGAAAGGAGTCGTCGGAGGATTTATTCCAAGCACACCAATCAGGGGGCATCTGGTTGCACAGACGATTCTT
This sequence comes from Methanospirillum sp., assembly GCA_035561295.1. GTDB lineage: Archaea > Halobacteriota > Methanomicrobia > Methanomicrobiales > Methanospirillaceae > Methanospirillum. Next base: position 1,591 of record DATMXW010000040.1, read on the forward strand.
GAGTACCTGCATGGCAGGAATCCTGGTGATTCATTTTTCCGTCCTTCTGAATACATGCAGTATATGTTCGACTGGAGAGAGATCACCCGCCTTGGAATACATCCCTCCCTCCTTCCAGAGAACGCAAAGATTTTTTATAAAGAGGAGCCCCTGATCGAGAGGTACTTCTGGATCATCATCCTCACCGTCATGGTGATGGTGATAGAAACCCTGCTCATCGCCGGGCTTCTCATCAACCGAAGAAACCGTATCCATGCAGAAACAGGTCTGAAAGAGAGTGAAGAACGGTTCAGAACACTCGTTGAGCAGGCTCCGGAAGCGATTGTGGTCTTTAATGTTGATCAGAACCGGTTTGTTGACCTGAACAAAAATGCAGAGCACCTCTTTGCCTGCAGCCGGGAAGAACTTCTCAAAGGGGGACCGCAGCGGTTTTATACCCCGGATCAGCCTGATGGCAGGGACGTACCCAAAAGTATTCTGGAATACAGTAAACGTGCCCTTGCAGGGGAAGAGGTTGTCCTTGAGCGGCTTATCCATAATTTGGACGGGAAGGAGATCTTTTGTGAGGTCAGACTGGCCCGGCTGCCTTCACGTGATGCCAATCTCGTAAGGGGAAGTTTTATCGACATCACCGAGCGAAAGAAAAATGAGGCAACACTGATCCAGTACCGGAACCACCTGGAGGATATCGTCAGGGATCGAACTGCTGAACTCCATGCTGCCAAGATCCAGGCAGAGGAAGCAACCCGGTCAAAGAGTGCATTTCTTGCGATGATGAGCCATGAGATCCGGACACCCATGAACGGGATCATCGGGATGACCGGGCTGTTGCTTGATACGCCCCTCTCATCAGAGCAACAGGAGTATGCACGGACAATTCAGATTAGTGGGGATGCACTCCTCTCTATCATCAATGATGTTCTCGACTTTTCAAAGATTGAAGCAGGAATGCTGGACCTTGATCTTTTTCCGTTTGATCTTGCCTCCTGTGTGGAATCAGCAATTGATATCATCGCCGGGAAGGCAGCAGAGAAAGGTCTTGAGTTGATCTGTGATCTTCCGGATCCCCTTCCCGGAACCCTTATCGGGGACAGTTCGCGGATTCGTCAGATCCTCCTTAACCTCCTCAGCAATGCGGTGAAGTTCACCAATGCAGGAGAGGTGGCACTCACGATTGAGTGTATCCCGTCGCCTGACGCACAGGAATCAGAGTCTCAATGTGAGCTGCTTTTTACGATTCGTGATACCGGGATTGGGATTGCACAGGAGATTATCCCCCGGCTCTTTCAGTCGTTTACCCAGGCAGATGCGTCTATGACTCGAAAATTCGGAGGTACCGGCCTTGGACTTGCCATCAGCAAACGGCTTTGTGAACTGATGGGGGGCAGGATCTGGATAGAATCTCCTGCTCTCCCTGTGGGCATGTCATCAGGATCATACGGGCAGGGAAGTGTGTTTCGTTTTACGGTAAGACTGAATATGGCTCCGTTGGGAGATACGCCCCCTGATGCCTGCTCCATCGTGGATTTGGCCGGAAAACGCGTACTTATCGTTGATGATAATGAGACCAACCTCTCGATCCTGAAGAGACAGGTTGAGAGCTTTGGAATGATCGCCACAATCGCCCATTCCCCTGCAGAGGCGATCTCGGTTATAAGCAGAGGAGATACCTTTGATATCGGCCTGATCGATATGCAGATGCCTGATATGGACGGTGCAACACTTTCCAGGAAGATTCGTGGTACCGTAGGATATGGGCACCTGCCACTTCTGATGCTCTCTTCCCTGGGCTCCAGAGATTCAGAAGATGAGGGAATATGTGCAGCATATCTTACAAAACCGGTGAAAAAGCTCCAACTCCGGCGAATCATCCATGCCGTTCTCTTTTCAGATACAGATACCCTTGTCATATCCGAGCCTGTCCTTATGGCAGAGTATTATATGGCTGATACCTTCCCTCTTCAGATTCTGCTCGCCGATGACAATCCGGTCAATCGGAAGCTGATAATTGCATATCTTAAAAAGATGGGGTATGAACCAGATAGTGCTGAGGATGGGAATCAGGTTCTCGATGCCTGCCGGAAAAAGGCATACGATCTCATCCTGATGGATGTTCAGATGCCGGAGATGGATGGGATCAGGGCAACTCAGGGTATCAGGAGTACCCTGGAGAAACAACCCTATATCATCGCCATGACAGCGATGGCAATGAAGGGAGACCGGGATATCTGTATGCAGGCAGGTATGAATGACTATCTTGCCAAACCTATCAGTATGTATGAATTGAAGGAGGCATTGCAGAGGATATCAGGCCGTCCGGCAATCAATAAGATATTGCCCCAAAAACCGGTGTCTGAAGACCGAATCGACTGGAATGTTATCCATGGTCTGATGGAACTTCAGGATCCGGATCACCCTGACTTTGTGGCTGAGGTGATCGACCTCTTTACTTCAGAAGGGAACCGGATGTTTCTGGAGATGGCTGAAGCGGTGGATCGTCATGATGCAACACTCCTCTTTACAATCGCCCATACCCTCAAGGGGGCAAGCAGGTATGTCGGTGCACTTCGGATTGCCAGGATATGTCTTGCACTCGAGACGCTTGGCAGGAACGGGACAACAGAAGGAGCCACTTCACTTCTGGAAGAACTCAGACAGGAGATCGAACTGACTGCCCAGGATCTGAAATCCAGGAAGGGATAACCAGATTTTGCAGGCGTTATGAGTGGTTATCAGAAGGAGTCAGTCTGAATACTCCTTCAGGTATCCTCATCTCGAACCTGACTCCTTCTCCTGCTACTCCTCTTTCATGGATGGTGATCCCGGAGATTGCAAGGATCTCCCTGATTAAAAAGAGCCCAAGACCCGTGTTTTTTCCATACCCATGGTGAAATATCCGTTCCTTGTTCTTCTCCTCTACTCCCACCCCATTGTCAGCATACACAAGGAGATATCCTTCAGGAACCTCTTCTCCTGATATGAAGACCGTTGTAACGGTTTCGCCATGGCGGACTGAATTTTCCAGCAGGTTGTAGAAAACCTTCTCTAGTAAATTATCTGCATACACCTGCAGGGAAGGGATGTCTGTATTAATCTCCAGCCCCTCAAAAGTTGGATCCGTACAGTTTTTTTCAATGACGCTGGTTATATGGTGCCACTGCGGTTGTTTTTTTCCAATATCCTGGTATTGCCTCGCAAAGGTGAGGATTTCACGTACGTCATTTGTTGCTTTCACTGCCATAGCAAGAAAATCCCCCTCTTTTTCACCTGAGAGAAGCATATTAAGCGTACATGATATCACCTGGATCTGGTTTGCCAGATCATGCCGGGTAATATTGTTCATCAGCTCCAGTTTCTTGTTTATCTTCTCCATTTCCTGATAATGGATGATCTCCTGATCATGGAGTCGTTTATTGGCAAGTGATCCGGTTATTCTTGCAGAGAGGAACTTCGGATTTACTGGTTTGATGAGGTAATCTGCAGCTCCCATACTGATACACTGATTAATACTCTCGATATCTTCTATTGATGAGATGATGATAATGGGAATATTCCGGAGGGCAGGTGATGATTTCATTGCTTCAATCACCTGATATCCATCCATCTCAGGAAGAACGAGATCAAGAAGAATGAGGTCACATGAATGTGAATCAAGATATTCAAGGGCTTTGATCCCATTTGCAGCAAAGGAGACGAGGTATCCCATCTTCTGAAGGAGTGCACCGATGATCTTTTGCTGAACTGCATCATCCTCTACAACAAGGATCATTTCTTGATTTCTAATCATGAATATATCGGTTTACAAGAATAATCCTTTTATTATGACGTATTTGCCAATAAATTTATCGTGAATTCCGGGTCTGTGAACGGCTGCCCTTTCTCTTTGATTCACCAGACAGACTCAGGGTCTGGTCATGGAGTCGGGTATGTTCATGAGTAAGTGTACCTCCTTGCCTTCTCATATGAAGGAATCTACCATACCAAAACGCTAATTTAGGGGTATTTTAGGTTCAATTCGTTCAAGGGGAACGGGTACTTTTTCCTCCAAGAGAGGAGATATTGCCTATCGAGGTTGGAGTGGGAAACATCACCGAATAGTTCAAGAAATTAATTTCGTAACGAGGATAGCTCGTACCCCCCTTTGAGAAATGTGAGTTACCATACTCATTATATACGCAGTTGTAGACAAAAGGGGGGTTTCGCTATTCTCGTTCATGTATCCTTCAATGTGAACCCCAAGTCCTCGCGATATTCGGGTACTCGTACTGATACGTTTGCTCTGGCTCTCCTTCTCGTCACAAAACGGGTTTTTGAATGGGCAGAACATATTGGGGTGAATCGTTATCTCAAGGCAATTTACGATCCAGGGTCTGACTGGCTTTGACGATACATATGATGCCTGAGGTATGAAAATCCCTGCACAACCATCCCGGCAATAAAGGGAAGAAGGAGCAAGACGATCGCCAGTGAGGAGAGGAAATGATCCCATTCATACCGGTTATTGATGATTTCATATGCAAGATCTGCCACATGTGCCTCCCAGATATACACACTGATGAGGATCATTCCCACCGTAAAAAGCCCTCCACCCACTCCATACAGGAGATATATCACTCCCTGGGTAGAGAGACACTCTTCCTTCCGTACTATCCTGATGAGAGGAAAGGTTCTGATATACTGAAATGCCCGTGCTCGTAAATTTGGTATTTCCAGCAGGTCGGTAAGGGTATAGTACCCGTCAAATTCAAGCAGAGGGTTGAGATTCACCATGGCAATAAGAAATGAAATAAAGGCAAATCTCCAGATGCCGGTGCTGTATGCAGTATCAGGAAAAACGAACACGATAAGCGAACAGAGAGATCCAATGAAGAGATTTACTGCCGGTCCTGCCAACGAGACGACGATTCTCGCTTTTGGTGGTGCCATCCAGATATCAGTGGTATCCACAAATAAGCAGGGCGATCCATAATACAGAACCAATCCTGCATTATTAATCGTTCTGCCATAGAATTTGCATGCCAGGGCATGACCACATTCATGCAGTATGGCAGATATGAGGATTGCAATGTATGCCCAGAATATCGCGATAAGATGTGAGTCCCCCTCAAGCAGCATCGGATAACTGGGAAGGGGTTCTGTAATGATGAAATAAAGAAGTCCGAAAAGAGATATGAGGAACACTGAACACTGTATCCATGGAGATCTGATGATCCAGGAGGTATATCCATACAACCGGGAAAAAAAACGATCAATGTTTGGGATGGGAAATAATATCTCCCAAAAACGGGTAATATCGATATATGTTCGGTGATCAGAGGAGATCTCAGGATTAGTATGAGGAGTGGGTACCAGGAACCCATTGGTAGTGAGTCGTGGAATTAATTGATCTAACCGGGATAATGGTATCGATTTATAGGTCTTCTGAAAATCCATTATCAGGTCGGTAATTGTACGATTTCCATCCATCAGATTCCAGAGATAATAATCCTGTTCATCAAGACGGATATAGGTGTGTGTCCTCGTCTGATGGAGAATCCAGTACTGTTCACCAGATCGCGTAGAGAACGATGCCTCTTCAATGCCATTTGTCTGACAAAGGTTCAGTTCATCCATGTGTCACTATCCAATGAGAGTATCGATTGATACATTTGTCAGAGAACTGAATTACTCTTTCTGATACTAGATCACATTCTCAACAGTATACCTGATTCTCAGATCTCCATTTGTGAGAGACCATGAGTCAGGGATATACATCCAGGTACAACCCCTTGCCCCGCTCAGACAACCTGATACGTCAGAAACCGGACCGGTGTCGGTGAAGGAGCCGTGAGATCAACGAGATTGCCCACCCGGTGACCTCCTGGAGATGAGCAATCTTCTCCTCATGATCTGGTCACTCATCTGATCTGGTGCAGCATCTTCACCGTGGTATCGTGCAGACCTCGGGATCAATAGTCGGTACCAATATACAGGAAGTGGAACCGATCAGATACGAAAGTGGAGGGATGAACATTATGGTTTGAGGGTACGTACTGCACGATCTCGTGCTTCTTGTATCAGGGTATTCTCACTTTTCAGGGCTATCTTGAGAGCCTGGTCATATGCGTTAATCGCTTCTTCATACCTTTCCAGGGTGTACAAGGCAAGCCCTTTGTTATACGATGCATTGAAATTTTTCGGGTTTATCTTGAGTGTCTGATTATATACTTCAATGGCTTCTTCATACCTTCCCAGGGTACTCAGGGCAAGCCCTTTGTTATACGATGACTCGGTAGATACCTGGAAATTTTTCGGGTCTGCCTGGAGTGCCTCATCATATGCTGCAATGGCCTCCTCATACCTTCCCAGGGTACTCAAGGCCAGCCCTTTGTTATACCATGCAGAGGCCCTTGCATTGGCTTGTTCCGGGTTTATTTTGATGACCAGGTCATATGCTTCTATGGCTTCTTCATACTGTCCCTGGTTGCCAAAGGTGATCCCTTTATTGTACCATACTTTGGCATTTTCCGGGTCTATCTTGAGAGCCTGATCATATGCTTCAATGGCTTCTTCATATTTTCCCTGGCTATTCAAGGAAAATCCTTTTTTCCCCCAATCCTCAGCAGTTAACGCACTCGCAGGATACACGACCATACCCATTCCTGCAATACATACCAGGAGGAGGAAAAGAGAAACGTGTTTCATACGTAGTTTCTGATCACACCCTCTGATATCGGTTCCGATTTTTGGTTTCTGCAGTTTTCTGGTAGGAAGTTCCAGGCAGATCACTCTCCATTCCTTTAGATGAGCAGGAGAATGACCTCAATTCTGGAGCAGATGATCTGGTCCGAAAACGTAAATGAGAATACATAAATCAGGGAAAAGGCTAATGAGATAGCTCGGCATCTGGAGCATCATATGACAAAAAGCAGGTTATCTGGTATCAGGTTTACAATATTCCTGATATTATCAGTTCTGATTGTACCAGGGGTTCTGGCGGATGAGAGCAAATCCCTTGAATGCGGGGTTATCCTCCCCTTAAGCGGTGATTTTGGAGAACTGGGAAATCAGGTGTTGCAGGGTATTGAATATGCCGTTGACGAGGTCAATTCCCAGGGAGGAGCAGGGGGATATCAGATCAACCTTACTGTTGCTGATGATACCGGGGATCCGGATCTTGCCTCAAGGAAGTTTTCAGAGATGAATGAGAAGGGTATCCCGGTGGTGATTGGATCTCTCACAACCAACCTGACTCTTCCGATGGCAGAAAAGACAATTAATAACGATGATATTGTCTTAATTTCTCCTCGCGCTAATGGGAATGCCCTCTATGGTATCTCACCACGGTTCTACCAGGTTCAGTCACCGGTCATGTTCATGGGTGGCGTGGTCGCAACCTGGTTATCATGGACCTCATCAAAGTCTGCCCTGGTCTTCATCAATGACTCGTATGGACAGTCTTTCAAAGACGATATTATATTAAATCTGGCAAATTCGGCTTCAACCAAAATTGTCGCTGAAATTCCACTTACCAGGGAAGATCCCGGGTATTCACAGACCGTTCAGAAGATCCTTGATAGTAATGCAGATACGGTGGTTCTCATCGGATGTGACAGTGGCGCAGCGGATTTCCTCAAATCCTTAAGCAAGGCTGGATTTACCGGAAAGATCAGTCTTACCGAGTCCTGCCTCATGAATAGGGTAACTGAGGAGTTGACAAATGAAACGCTGGGTACGTTTATGACCGTGGCAGTACAGTGCTACAGTCCCTTGGAACCAGGCTACAGCGGTAAAATGTTTATATCCGATTATGAGAAGAAATATCAGACGGATCCGACATTTAGTTACGCAGGATATGGGTATGATTCGGTAATGCTCATCAAAGAAGCAATCCTGCATGCAGAACTGAGTGGAAATGTTACTGCATCATCTTTACAGAAGGGGCTTAAAGGTCAGCGGTATGCCGGGGTTACCGGACCCAAAGTCTTTGATGAGAAGAATACCATCAGCCCGCTGTACAATGAGTACCTCTATACCAATGGGACGTTTGTACTGATGACTCAGGCAAATCTGTATGATATGCTGCATGAACTGGTAAAAGTGGTAAAAAGTTAATTCTTCATTTCGGTTAATTTTTCCTTTTTTTTTATTCAAAGGCATATTGAGAACCAGGTCATATGCATCAATGGTGTTCATACAAATGAATATTTGGGAGGTATCGACCGATGCCTTCATCTATCATGCACATGATTGATAATTGCGAATATTCAGCCGGGGGATGCATGGCAAAAGCAATAGAAGTGATATTTGAAGACAATGTGTTCAAACCGGTACACCCGGTTGAAGGTATCCAGGAACATGAACGCATGATCGCCTTCGTTTCGCGTCGTCCGAATAAAGAAGGCTTAGCAGAATTAGCAGGAACCCTGTCCCACACAGAAGCGATGGATATGCAAAAAATGATTGACGAGGAGTTCGGAACGCTTGAAGGAGATTGGTAGAGTAGCTCTTGATACCAATGCAGTTATCGCGTACCGGGAAGGAAACAAAGAAGTCTTCACACTGGGACTGAAGCTGACGCTCTCCTCATTCCAGTCCCGGTACTGGGAGAACTCTTCTATGGGGCTTTGAACAGCTCCCATAAAGACAGCAATTATCGAGAAATAACAAAATTTGCAGAATATGCAGATATCATCCCACTGGATGATTCAATAGCTAAAAGGTATGCAGTCGTTCGATCTCATCTAAAAGCACGGGGCAGACCCATCCCGGAAAATGACATCTGGATTGCAGCATCATGTTTAGAATTTGATGTTCCATTGGTGACTCGTGATCGTCATTTTTTAATTATTGAGGGCCTCGAAATATTCTCCTGGGTTGAATAGGGATTATTTCTCTTTTAATCCGATTCTAACAGTTAATTTCCTGTTCGAACCAAAAATTGGTTAACCTGGGCTTTCAAGAAATGTTTCACAGGATACGCATTTCCTGTGTCTGGTTAAGATCAACGTGAGAGGTACTGGGAAGAACGAGCCTTTCAAGATTCGATAGACCTCGCCGGAATGGCAGATAATGAAGGTTAAAATTGACAGGCATGGCATCATCATGTAGTATTATGATGGGTTGAGATTCACCAAATTAGATATACCCCCCTCATTCAACCCATATATATGAATAATGAATCTGACAGACTGATCAGGCGACTTCGCAGTGGTGAACAAATTCCTTATCACCTCCTTTTACTGGCAGATGAAACAATTGAGGGAATTGAGAGGTATATTCATGAATCTGAGATATATGTCATTGAAAGCGAAGAGCGACTTATTGCAGTGTGTGTTCTTCAACCTATTGATTCATCGGTAGTTGAGATAAAGAACATCGCGGTTGACAGAGATCACCAGGGTAAGGGGATCGGGCACTCTCTATTATTTGATGCTATACGAAGGGCAAGAGAGATTGGCTATTCAGAAATAATTATTGGAACTGGTGATATTGCAGCCAGACAAATATCATTGTATGAAGATGTTGGGTTTAAAAAATACGGAGTAAAGAAGGATTTTTATGTCTTAAATTATCCAGATCCGATATTCGAAAATGGAATAAGACTGCGTGATATGGTGATGTTGAAAATAGACATATAGAATCCAGCTGAAAATTCATACATGAGACCGTATCGTACACTAAAACCTGTACCTGAACTCACAGAAAAAGAATAGAACAAATAATAATCCATGCAATTGAGCGATGGAGAGTTCTGCGGGTTCAGAGGTCAATGAATGGATTTCCTGAAGGTACGTTCTACGCTCTGAACGTCTGGAGAATAGACAAGGATGTCCATAAACCTCAACCCGTTTAGGTGGTGATCCGAAAAGAACTCGAATTTCCATGATAGTGATGTCAAAAAAGAGGTGATCAGATGAATGAGCGATTCGAACATGACATCGGAGAGGTAGAGTCTGTCCATATAAATTCGGTGCACCAGACCCATAGTGTAGTGATGGATACTTTAAGGTACCCCTCGTAGTCCCGAAGAGGCAAAAAGGTGAAAGGACTATCCATACCACTCCATACCGGGGTTATGGCGTCTCATCGAGGGTTATATAATAGTTTTTGCCATCACACCCAATACCAACAGCCATCATTTCAGGATAGGGATCCAGTATCGTATCCTGAGTATCCTTGGTATCCATCCACCCATTAAAAGCCATTTTTGCAATTTCCTGTTCAGAGTTTTGATCAATTTCTCCGACGGGGACCTTGGCAATGACTTCTAAAACAAATTCTGTTTTTTCACCATTGGTGAGAAGAATCTCAGTATCATACCCTATTTTCTTATATCGATCAATGGGATCCTCCCCTTCAGGATTAATGTTCTCAAAATACCCTCGCTTTGCCATATCCAGGCTGTGTTTAAACGCAACTTCATCCAGGTATGGATCCCGCTCTAACGTATGGAGATTATGCTTCAATCGTTCATCATTTACATAATTCTGGACAAATTTACGAATATTCTGAACAAATTTTTCATCATTGTATGGACCATACTCGTTCTTGATATAATTCGTGACGATTTTCTGGTCTTTTACTGACTGAATCTTGTCGGGATTATTATTTTTCAAGGTTTCATCTTTTGTAAGGTGCGTATACACGATAGAATCTAATCCCTGATTTTTAATTATCCCTGATATTTTTTCAAATCCATCCTTATCGAGTGGAATGGATACGACATCACCCGTATCTTTGTTAACGATATCAACCTCTGATGATTGGATATTTTCAGGATAGATATCAAACTGCTCATTCTCCATCGGGTGTTGAAGAATGACATAAAAATCTTTATCTGGTAATTGAAAGAGGGTGTCGGTATCAATAGGTACCTCAAATGATCTATCAATATGTACATCTTCTAGTGAATAATCAAGATAATTATCGCCGATAATCCACACGGCGATTAATCCGGGAGGTTTTCCTTCTGCAGATCCTCTTATGGTGAGATCTTCATTTTTAACTAATGATGATGAGGAAGCAGATGCCTCAATAATTGGTTTCATGAGCGTAAAGGGGGCTGAATCATAATTATTGTCTTTGACAGATCCAAGATTATCTGGTGAATCAACCGAATAAAAGGTATATTCACCGGGTACTAAATTTTTGGTTGAAAAATGATAATCCCAGGTTCTATCGTCTGCAACAGGTACTCTTGCCACCTTTTTTCCGTCAACAGGGAGATTCGGTCCTGAGATCAAGATATCAACATAGGAACTACCAGTTCCAGACAGATGGAGTTCCTCACCAACATACCCTTCCTGATCACCTGTAATTATAATACAGGTTGTACCGCACGTTTTAGATGCGGGAGAAATAGTTCTGGTTTCAGAAACGGCGGTGCTTTTTTGTTCGGTGCACCCTGAACAAAATAATGCAATAATTAGGAAAATGAGTAGGATGGGTAAGAAAAAACCCGAGCAATTTCTATGCGAATTCCGGTTAAGAGAGAAAACCATTGTAATACTCCTCGTAGAGTAAAAATAGTCTCTCTTCATATAAATAGGGTCGTGGTACCTTTCGTGGATTTTTTTCGCGAAATGACCTTCCCGAAGTGATACCAGGAGCGGGATGGTACTCCGGGACGATCGTGTGAGAGAACACTGAAGCAAAGACCAGGGAGGAGAACAGGATAATCACCAAATGCAGCAGCGTTCAACTCGAGCATCACCCCGATCATCCGAACCGCAGCTCATATATTGACCATACGGGGACACTCTACACATGACAGTTCAGAAGAGGGTTCAGTGGAGCGATACCCTGTCACCCCCCGTATGGGGGACTCTATTCATGGGAAACACCCACTCCCGATCCCCTTTTTGTTCCCTTTCATCACATCATTATACCCATCCTCACCGTTATCCTCCGATTTCGGGATGTACAAGAATAGAAATCACTTCCGGACGAGAAATGGTGGTCAATACCTGACAAAAAACACAGTGTGCCCTCAACAGGGATGAAGCTGAGAACAGATCAAGTGGGAGTGGTATTCGCTCATTGATGGATCCGGATACCGTGTTTCACATCCGCGGATGAAGGGATCTCCCCTCTCCTCCCCCCCTGAAAATCCTGGGATTTTAGAGGTGAGAAAGGTGTTGCAACCGGTTGCAACCGTACAAAATGACTGAAATTCTTTTTGTAAACACCATAGATTCATGTTTGAACCATCCCTCAGATCATTTCTGAACCAGGTGCAACATGCCTTGTATCATCGGTTTGCATTTTCTGACAGGGAGCAGTCTTCATTCAAACAAATATACCTATTGTATCACCAAAATGAATTTCTAACTATTCTCCATCAGTTTTATCTACCAGCCTTATACCCTGTTTCATGCAACAATAGTATGTCACACGAAGACCTGCAGCAACGCATTCAGGACGAGAACACCCCTGAATGATCTGCAGGCCTTCTTTTCCACGATGAGCAGCATCCAACATGTCCTCCTACAATCGTTGTCTCTCCTCATCACAAAACCGAAAAGACCCTCTGTCTGGGGAATCTTTTCGCGTACCTCCTGTCGTTACCACACTGATCCAACCACACTTCAGCCGGCTGCAATATACAGCCGGTTTTCCTCCTTCTTACAACACATCAACAGATGATGATACTATGCTTAGTACAAACACACCCACAAAATACAATGAACGGCAGATCCGACTTCTTGAATACCTGGAAAACAGGGTAAAAGCAGGAAAGACCTTCATCAAGTCCAAGTACATCGCCCGGGAGACTGGCATGTCATCCAGGGAGGTCGGGACCAACATGGGTATTCTCTCAGAAACATGCACAACGTTCTCGATCCAGAAATACAGTTACTCAAACAGTACAACCTGGGTGATCACGGCCCCCCAGGTATAACCAGACGGTACCCTTACTCTTTTGAACCCCGGTAACCGATACATTAATGATTTCTCGCCTGAAACATATCAAAATGGACGAGAATCCGATGGACCTTTTTATAAAAGAAGCACCTGAAGTAGCAGACGCTTTTAATAACCTTATTAAGGCTATAGCAGGTTCAAAAGGCCTTGATGGAAAGACCAAACAACTTATCTATATCGCCATGAAAGCTTCAACCGGTGACGTCGCTGCGGTAAAAGCTCATATTCCTATGGCGAGACAGATGGGTGCAACAAAGGAGGAGGTTGTGGATGCTATCCTTATGACTCTGACCGTATCAGGTGTAAAGGGAGTCGTAACATGCCTTCCTGAAGCGGTCACACAATTCTCATGATACTATCTATTTTCACCACTCCTGCTCAGCCATAACTTCCAGACCATACGGATGAGCAATACCCTGAACGGTGGTGAATAGTATTTTCCCCAAATGAAATCTCATTCTCTTTCAGGTATGCTGCCTGAACTGATGATGAATATCCCTCTTGCAATCTCTGGAGACTTGCAGATGTGTTGCATGAACAGGAATATATATCAGTTGCCATATCAACATCAAAATCGCAAAAATCAGGGATATTGAATATATAAGACTGATCAGCTTCACCATGTCGGATCGTTGGGATAGTATACCCTAAAAAACCGGACACCTCACTCTGTAAACCATACCGGATGAGTATAGGTATCCGCCCGAATCCTGTATTCAATGCCCTCCCGGGAAAAATCAGGGGGTATTGTTACGGAGAATCACCTTTGGAACATAGGTATATACTCCCTGACTAACCTGTGCGTACCCAATCCAGTCCTCATATCCATACTTTGTTATCCGGAGCTGATGAAATCCTGCTGGAATGCCCATGGATTGAAGTGGGGTTGATCCGATCAGCACATCATCGACATAGACCTGGGCATCAGCGGGAAACGAGGTGACCCAGATCATCCCTGAAGGTCCGCTGACTTTCCCTGAGTTCGTAGTGATATATTGAGGAACCCGGATAATGGACTGGGCTGACGCACTCTTCACTTCAAGAGTAACAGTGAATCTGCCGATACCTGTGTAGGTATGAACCGGATTCTGCTCCTGTGAGGTCAGACCGTCACCAAATGCCCAGTTCCAGGAGACCGGACCGCCAGTAGAGAGATCAGTAAAGTTCACGGTCAGAGGCGGAATTCCTGTAATTGCATCAGCGGTAAATTTCGCCTGAAGCGGGACCGGAGGTGCTTGCACCATAATCGGGATGGATACCTGTGATGATGAGGTATTATTCCATACCCTCATGGTAGTTGTATACATACCAGGGGTGATAAACTCATGGCACACCGTCTTTGCATCTGATACCCGGGTACCGTCTCCGAAATCCCAGGAGTTATTCATGCTTTCAAGAGGGGAGATATCGATAAATGACACATTCAGCGGAGCCTGACCACTGGAGGGAATGGTTATCACCCGTGCAAGCTCTGACTCATTAATCATAAAGGGGATTGTAGAGGATCCTTCCCGCAATGAAGTGCTATTAAAGGGAGTAATCCACGAGTATTGATCAGAATCCCACGCTCCCATCTCCAGGGTTATTCCGGATTCCACTGCACTCTGGTTTACGAGCTCCATCTGAATCATATACGCACCTGCTATTGGATCACGGATTGCGCCAATTTCATCATTTGGTCTCTCATCCTCATCAAAAACAATGGTCTCCATTGAAGAGTTTGGAATAGTGGTAGTTGATGCAGACAGGGTTCTCCCCCTGGGATCCGTGATGACCATCTGGACGATACCCGTTCCATTCACCGCCGGATTTACTCCCAGACTGAGCAGTGTATACCCAGTCTCCTCCCCAATTGAAGGCACAGAATAGGGGGGATTTTCTCCTTGAATAACCTGATCAAAATATTTCTGATAATCCTTCGCAGAACTTGGTATTGATTCAATATGAGCTCCGACAAGCACGGTCTTTTTTTGTTTCCCGGTCACCAGCGTTCTTGGAAATACGATACCATAATTCGGATCCAGATTTATCCCATTGCGGTAATATGCTGCCCAGACCAGTTCACTACAATAATACCACCGGCAGTTCGGAGGTAGGAAGACATCATCACAGTCAGCCTGTTTCAGACCCAGTGGCAATGAGGGAAAATCATAGAATCGTTCATCTTTACTCAGCGCCCAGGAAACGATATTGTTCCGCTGCGCCTCGGTCAGACCCGATACTCTGAATACGGCAACACAGGTGTCTTCAGGATAAAACCAGTAATCCTTGAGCCGATGTTTCCGCACTCCGGGTTTTATCGCTTCAATAACCTCATCATTCCCAATATACATAGCTGCATGAGTCCACGCTCCCGGAGTGAGATGTGACAATAACCCTGAAGCCGCATGTACCAGGATATCCCCTTTTTGTAAGGTCAGATCAAGGTCCTTTTGAGCAACTACCTTATTATTGACATATACTCTGGTAGAAAAATATCCAGTACTCAGATACTGGTGCTGTACAGTAGGAACTGAGGTCGTTGTTGTTTGACCATCGCCAAAATTCCAGAAAAACTGTGTTCCTGCAGGATAGTAACCTCCAACTGAAAAGGTAATTCGTCCGCCGACCATCGGCTTTTTGGGTACGGTAATGAGTGTTGAATCATAGACAATCAGATCCATTTCATCATAGAGAAATTCCTTATCAGGACAGTCCAGATTTTTATAATATACCTTGATATGATAGTTTCCCCCGGATTTATACTGGTGAGAAACCATGTCATCGAAATTTCTTACCGTTGAGTTTGTTCCATCACCAAACTCCCATCGATAACTACTGTATTTTATTCTCCCACACTGATGTGATGGATTATCCAGGTTAAAGGTTATGGTATCAACCTTTTCCGGGTTGTGCGGCCGGTACCAGATCTGCCCGTTTTTACTCCCATCCGAGATATTTGCTCCCGGTTCAGTGATCAGTGCTGATGATGAATTATCCCAAATCTCCGGGTTCACCGCTTCTGGCAGATTCAATTGTATGGTATGCCCCGCTTCCTCTGCACATACCCCCATCGGTATTATCCCGATAACCAGGAGACCGAGGATGAAAAATATGTATCTCGCCCCACCACATCCCATCTTTATCAGGCATAGTATATTCAATCCCCTATTTATAAATTACACCATTTTCCCCATACATATGGAGAAAGAGATCTGCTAATCAGGACCCATTTGGGTCATAATTTTTATAATCAACTCTTTTAGAAGGATATAAAAATTATTTCAAACTGAGACCAATACGATTGCATGCAAATACAGGGAATATGAGTGTATAGAAGTACTGATGAGATTACAGAGAGGAAACAGGGTGAGATAAAAAGAGTCAATTATTGGTGCATAGGGGTCATTCAAGGATACACAACCTAATTTGACCTGAATACATGTGGCTTGATGATAATTGATTATTCTTTTTCACCACTACTTCTCTGCAATAACAACCAGCCCATACGGATGAGCAATAACCTGAACGGTGCTGAATTGTATTTTCCCCAAAATGGAATCTAACTCTTCTTTCAGGTATGCTGCCTGAACTGATGATGTAAATCCCTCTTTTATCTCTGGAGACTCGCAGCAGT
The DNA here is from genome assembly GCA_035561295.1 of Methanospirillum sp. Classification (GTDB taxonomy): domain Archaea; phylum Halobacteriota; class Methanomicrobia; order Methanomicrobiales; family Methanospirillaceae; genus Methanospirillum. The sequence goes on from DATMXW010000040.1 coordinate 18,113, forward strand.
TTTGCATGAACTGGAATATTTCAGGGGAGAGATCTCTTCGCAGATCAGTGACCATTACTCTCCCCCCTGGTTTGAGCACCCGGCACATTTCTGAGAATACCTGTCCGGCATCCTCCCATTCATGAAGTGAACCGTTTGAAAAAGCCAGGTCAAATGAACCATCGGAAAATGGCATCTCAAGAGCATTTCCTTCCTGGTAGGTAGCCCTTTGGGACAGATCATACTCACGGGCATTTTTCTCAGCCAGGCGTATCATTGCCAGACTGATCTCAAGTCCGAAAAGGATTGTGCTTTGTGATTTTTTCAGCCATTCAAGGCCATAATACCCAGGTCCCGGACCGACCTCAAGGGCACAGTCACCATCTTTAGTACTTCTGATTAGGTCATCAACCGGAAGATGACCATGATCCCGCAGGCTGCGTTGCATGTGATCATAGCACTCCACCATTGCCAGATCCTGGATTCCGTCAATTGTTTCAGGAACTCGTGATTCAAACATAATTGATTCTTCCTTTTGTAAATACGGCACTGCATGAACCTGATACAACTCATCGATAACTTCTTCCAGCCTGCACAGTTTTCCCTCTTTTCTGGCAATTAACGGTACGCGGATCGTTCCCCGATTCTTCCTAAATGACGCAACCGATGCTGCAAATGAGAGAGTATCATGCACCCCTGAGAACCTGGCACAGAGACTGGCAAATTGCTGCTGTTCATCTGGAGAAAGACGAGAGAGGTGGGACTGGAGAAACCCATAGATCTTCTCCTCAGTCTCCAGAATCCAGAGTTCACCTTTTTCCGTAGGAATAACATGGATACTTCTCCGGTTATCCGGATCCTGAATACGGGTAACATATCCTTCCCGTTCAAGATAATTTACCAGATCGGTTGCTGAACTCGGGGTGATGTCCAGCATGCTTGCAATGTCACCCATGCATACAGGGGAAAAATAGGATGTGTATAATATCTCGATTGCTCCCGGACTGAGCAGATTTTTCCGACCCCGATCTGTACCAAAGAGCATACTGATGGCAGTTGCGAGAAATCCCAAGGATAATCTGAGCTGTGAAGTTGAGTCCATTGTGCATATAGTAAGGATATCCGTAACGAGATAAACATTACGGATGTCCGTAATTATCTGGAGAAAAAAAGATCATCACGTACCGCTGGATCCCATCCTGGTGTAGGTACCATAAAATCAGTGATACCTATGGATCTTTGAATATCACCCGTGGGGTTTCTGATTTCGGGTTTTGTATACCCGGAGAAGAGCATCTGCATAGGCATCAATCTTCTTCGTAGGAATATAATTAAGAATTTTCACCCGTTTTACGAGTTCTTCACGCAGATCATGGTCACTGTGCAGGTTGAGTGCCCTCACCTCATCCAGGACAAAATCCAGCTGATTTATTCCGGTAGGTTTTCCGTCAACTTCAATAGAACCGATCTTGGTATCCTGGGGGACTATCCCCCCACATACCTTGCAGTACACACCATCTTTCTCATCACTCATACATCTCTCTCCCGGATCATGGTCAGAGACATTTTAAACCGGGTTACCGCACTCAATGCGTGTGGAACATGAGCTGGAAAGATGATAGTATCACCTTCTTTCATCTGATGGGTTACCCCACTAATCCAGACTTCACACTCCCCATCCAGAATAGTCACCACCGCGTCAAACGGTGCCGTATGTTCAGAAAGCCCTTCATCTTCATCAAAGGAGAATAGCGTAACTGAACCTGCTTTCGTGTGTACAATCATTCGGCTCGCAACAGAGCCATCCTGATACGATACCAGATCCTTTAGATTAAGCACTTTTGCATAGAGATCGGTACGTTTCTTATCTGGTGTTGTTGGTTTTTCAAGAGTTTCGGATGTAAATTCCATTATGCATCACTCTGTGTTCATTGAGATTATATCAGATATGAATGCTGCCTCGCTTTTTGCTGATGAAGATGAGAAATCAACGATTATGGGGGGGAAGAATGTCCAGGAGACACGCTTCCCAGAGAGCATAGTGAAACGTATTAAGGATTATTTATTTGAGGTATTCAGGCCGGAATCATCCGCTTCATATCCTCTTCGACAGTGCTGTTCTTCCCGATTCCAAAGTTCTCAACCAGGACATTGAGCACACCTGGCGATATAAAGCCTGGAAGTTTGGGTCCGAGGGTGATATTTTTTACCCCAAGGTGGAGCAGGGCAAGCAGAACCAGCACTGCTTTCTGTTCGTACCAGGCAATGTTGTAAGAGATCGGAAGATCGTTGATTCCGACCCCAAACGCTCCGGCCAATGCCTGCGCTATCACAACCAGGGAGTAGCAGTCATTACACTGCCCGGCATCTATCACCCGAGGTATCCCCCCGATGGTCCCAAGGTCAAGACCATTGTACCGGAACTTGGCACATCCTGCAGTCAGAATGATGGTATCGCTTGGGAGCGCTTTGGCAAATTCGGTATAATACTCACGCTCACTCTGCCGGCCGTCACATCCTGCCATGACAACAAACCGCTTGATATCGCCAGTCTTCACCGCATCGATGACCGTGCCTGCGAGCGCAAGCACCGCCTCATGAGCACAACCCGTGATCAGATCTCTGCCATGGGATTGTAGATCCTGCGGAGGCTGACAGGTCTTCGCGTACTCAATGACTGATGAAAAGTCCTTCTTCCCGTCTGAAGAAGCAGGGATATGTTTCACTCCAGGATATCCTGCAGGACCAGTCGTATAGATCCGGTCCTTGTACGAGTCTTTTGGCGGGACGATACAGTTCGTAGTGACCACAATAGGCCCATTAAACTTCTCAAACTCTTCTTTTTGGTGCCACCATGAGGAGCCATAATTCCCGTAAATCGTCGAGATCTTTTTCAGTGCCGGGTATCCATTGGCAGGGAGCATCTCTCCATGGGTATAGATATCAACTCCGCTGTTCTTCGCCTGCTCAAGCAATTGTTCAAGATCACGAAGGTCATGCCCGGTTATGAGAATACCCGGATTTGTTCCTACGGTGGTCTTTACCGAGGTGATCTCAGGATTTCCATAGGTTTTTGTATTGGCAGTATCGAGCAGTGCAAGGGTCGCAACCCCAATTCCACCACATTCAAGCACGAGGGCAACCATCTCCTCTGCCGGGATATCCTGAAGCGTAGATGCCAGAGCTTTCTGAATAAAATCTGTAATTGTTAGATCAGTATACCCAAGCATCTCTGCATGATGATAATAAGCAGAGACTCCTTTCAACCCAAAGACCAACAGAGCACGAAGAGAATGAACATCATCATTCACATTGGCCAGTTCTGCAATCTCTTTTGCCTTTGCTTCAATATCAGCATCACTTCCCGGTGTCCAGGTGCATGCATCAGGCTCACTGGGTCCTGATGTGGGGAGAGCATCCCTGATTGTTAAGGCCGTGGTGATCATCTCCCTGATCCGGTGATCATCAAAGTTCGTGTTGGTCAGGGTGGCAAAGAGGGCTCCGGGAATGAACGCCCCAGCGTCTGTGCTGCCAGCCTTATTTGCCATTGCTGCGACATTCCTCACTGATATCCCTTTGCAGAGATATATGAGCACATCCTGAACTCCGGCAGTATGATCTTCCTTTCCACAGACACCTCTCACCGTGCAACCGGTTCCCCGGGCAGTCTCTTCACATTGATAACAGAACATGGTTTTTTCCTCCGTGTATGGAAATGCTACAGGATATCTTATGTATATCAAGTTATTAATACTGGTGAGTTTCAAAAAATATACCGTGCAACAGATCTGCACCGTCAACATGACGGTCAAATATTTGACCAAAAAATGGACTCTCCTCATCATCCTGGAACTGTACAAAGGTGATACCTATACCCGCCGTTTTTCAGAACTGAAAGAGGCATTAGCGGATATAACCCCGAAGATTTTATCCGAACGGCTCAAAGAGCTTGAAGAAGAAGGGATTATCGCCAAGAAGATAGATGCATCTGCATTTCCAGTAAAATGCGAGTATACCCTGACTGAGAGCGGGGTGGCCCTGATCGAAATAGTAAAGGCCATTAAACAATGGGCCCTCACCTGGAAAATTGATAATATCCCCTGTGGTGACCAGGACTGTAAGAACTGCGTGCTCTAAAAAGATGGATGAGGCGTAGGTGAATCTATACAGGCGGACAACAGATCCCGATCCGCAAAGACCATGCTGGAGGCCATCTAAATCAGCACCTTTCAGGAGCTGTTCGGTTCAGCATTCGTTCCTCTCATTTTTTTTGGTACTGACATCCCTGCACAGAGTGAGAATGATATCGCCTGATTCAGAGCTGACTACCGATGCATTGATCTCAAGCGGTTGAATCGTACCATCAGGGTGAATATAATCTAGGTTAAGCCCTCGAACATACCCGTTCTGAATACATTTCCTCACCTCTTCATCATTTCGCTCCAGATCATAGGGAGCAGTCCATTCATTGACTGATCGTCCGGAGATCTCATCCAGACAACATCGCCCGGTGAGCCGGATATACGTATCATTTGCGTCAAGCACCCTGCCATGTACATCAAGCACCACATACCCGGTCCCGGTTGTCTCAACCAGACTGCGATATCGCTCTTCACTCTTTTGGATCGCGGCTTGTGCGATATTTCGTTCAGTCACATCGTGAACATTTCCCAGAATGAGGGGTTCACCATCGGTATCAATCCTGGTCAGAAAGACCTCAACATCAAAGAGTGAACCATCAGTGGGCCTTCTCGCCTGCCAGGAGAATATCTGATCTTCTCCTGAAAGAACCCGCTCCCAGTGCATGTATGCTTCAGAAATATCTCTATCAGGCCCGGAATAATCCTGGATTGTATAAGTTAGGGCTTCATCGGGAGAGACCCGATACATCCGGCACATGGTTGTATTTACATCCAGAATCATTCCTTTCGAATCATGGATAAACACTGCATCAGGTGAATGATTGTAAAAGGATCTGAATTTTTCTTGAGATCTCACCAGATCCCGCTCTACACGCTTCAGATATGTGATATCCCTTCCTTCAGGCAAAAGGCCAATTACAGACCCGGCTTTATCGGTTAGTGGTTTGAGAGAGAAATCAATATTCCTGATATTTCCGTCTTTATCCTGATGAGTAGCCTCAAATCGAACCATGTTTCCCTGAGATGCCTGGGATATTGAGCTGCGGACCAGTTCCTGAAGCTCTGTATCATGACCCCACCAGGGTGTCTCCCAGAACGGCATATCAATAACCAACGCACGTTCTATTCCGATAAGATCCAGGGCAGTCTGGTTTATGTGGGTGATTCTTCCATCGAGATCAAGCACAGCAGCAAGCTGAAATGCCTGATCAAAGAGTCCACGGAACCAGGATTCTCTCTCCCGAATCTGGCGTTCACTAAGCGATAATTCATCATATCTTTCCCGGAGTTCTTCTTCATCAGCGGCAATCTGCTCATACGCAGTGCGTAAATCCTCTTCTGCTTGTTTCTTGTCAGTGACATCCCTGCAATACCCGGCAAGTCTGACAACTTCCCCCTGTTCATCAAAGATAGGATATACACTGTTCTCCAGAAAGATCTCACCAATCTTCTCTTCAAACCGGACCGGTTTTTTTGTACTGATTACGGTCTCAATTCTGCATACATGGTCCAGGCTCAGCTCAGGTGAGATAAAGTCACGCAGGGGTTTTCCCGGCATCTGGTCAGGTTTCTGATCAAACCGTTGTGCAAACGCTTCATTTGCCGATACGATGGTGAGATCGCAGGTCATCAGGGCAACAGCATCTGTTGTTGCATCAAGGAGTGCCCTGGATGTCCGCTCACTTTCCCGAAGATCGCGTTCAGCACGCCGTCGTGCAACTGCCTGTCTGAGTTTGTGCTCGAGCTCTGCAAACTGAGACTTTGGTTCTCCTCCTTTCTGGAGATAAAAATCTGCCCCATGATTGATCGCCTGAATCACAATCTCTTCACGTCCCCTTCCGGTAAAGAGAATAAAGGGAATGTCTCCAAACCTGATCCGTACTTCTTTCAGGAGTTCAATCCCATCCATTCCTGGCATCTGGTAATCCGATATAACCGCATCATATGATCCAGCGGTGAGAAGGAGCAGAGCATCCCGGGCAGATATGGCCGTATCTACACGGTTCCTCCCTAATCGTTCCAGAAATAATTTCCCAATATCAAGTAAGCTTGTCTCATCATCCACATAGAGGACCGAAAGAGGGGTGTTTTCCATGATTACTCCGTGCAGATTCCCGGCTCTCGCCTATACGGAGTGACGTTGCCTCTGGCAGGGAGGGTTGTTCCCCCATACTTTTTGATAGATGAATCCGTATCTGATAACATGATACTCCCGATATGAAGTCTGGTATTCTTACTTTCAATCAGTGAGGGTATAATATAAAGGTAAGTCTGAGAAGCCCTCTGCTAGTGCTCGATAGTCTTAACCGTACCTGAATCCAGATCAGATGATATCTGAACTGAAGCAACCATCAGTGCGGGACAAAACCATGAAACCCTGTATTATTTATCACTCGTATTCCGGGAATACCCGGAGCGTGGCAGAGAAGATCCATGCTGCCTGCGGTGGGACACTCATTGAAGTACAATCAAAGCAGTACTCATCCCGGCTCACTGCATATACCCTCGGGTGTTATCGTGCGATGAAAGGGATGTGTGATATCATCGAACCGGCATCCATCGATCTCTCATCTGAAGATATGATAGTTATCGGCACCCCGGTCTGGGCAGGCAGGGCAACGCCTGCTATCAACGCAGCCGTATCAGCACTTAAAGGGTGCGAAGGAAAAAAGGCAGTACTGTTTGCAACCTGCGGAGGAAAAGCAAAGGACACTCTCCCGATCCTGAAAAAAGCCCTCGAAGCAAGAGGGACGACCGTTATCGGAGAATTTGTCTTCGATAAGATGGGAGTTTCGGATATGGACCAAATTTCTGCGATGATCTCAACGATACAAGCAATCGGAAGTGTATCGTGAACTCTGTCATCTATTATTTTACTGGCAGCGGTAACTCGCTTGCGGTTGCTAAAAAGACCGCCGCAGCAATGGGAGACTGCGAACTGGTCCCGATAGCAACACGTATGGAAACTCCAGGGGATATTATCCCGGTTACAGAACGGGTCGGCATTATCTGCCCGGTCTATTTCTCAGGTCTTCCGGATATGGTTGCATCATTTGCACGGCGCCTGCGTCTCACGGGAGTAGCGTATGTGTTTGCCATTGTAACCTATGGAGGGGGGATCGGAGCGATTTCTACGCTCAGGCAGCTGGACGACATACTGAAGGAACACTCCTCCCGCGGGCTCGATGCGGGGTTCAGAGTTAAGATGCCGGCCAATTATATCATGTTATACCAGCCACCCACCGGTGAAAAACTCGATGCCATCCTAGCTCAGGCAAATGGGGAGATCGCACAGATCACAGACATAGTCAGCCAATGCCAGAAACAGGAACTCGCCCACTCGTTCGTAGAGCAACTGCTCCATCCCTTTATCTATTCCAGGTTCATCTCCAAAGTCCATGATGACCGAGGGTTTACGGTCTCTGAACAATGCACATCATGCGGAATTTGCGTCGCAATCTGCCCGGCGGGAAATATCGAACTGGTAGAGACAAAGCCGGTCTGGAAACACCGGTGTGAGAGATGCTGCGGGTGTATTCATCTCTGCCCGGTTCAGGCAATTCAGGTAGGAGCGAAAACGGAGAAACGACTGCGGTACCGCAATCCGGATATTACCGTTGCAGAACTGAAACTTCGTCCGGAAAAGAAGCAATAATTACCAGAGTCTGTGAGTACATCACTGCTGAACGGAAACATCAATGGCCATCTACGCACCCGCGGTCTTCATCGCCGTGGATATTTGTGACATCATCAGGAGGATGCCCCACCATACTATACTATTACCACTCCCGATGTTTTTGTTCCTTTTGCCGGAAATCAGGTATGTGCCTCTACATTGCACCATAGGAGATCATGAAAAGAGTGTACCTCCATGAGAATACCCTCTGGCAATGAGAGAGTGGGGAAATAAATAGATATATCTTGTTTTAGAGAGTATCTACAAAGATGACTGATTGTGAGCGACTTCAGAAATGCCCGTTTTACAACGAGTATAAAGATAAAAAAGCCCTCGCCAATGTACTGGGCAAATACATTGATCAATATTGCAAAGGGGATAAAAAGGGTGATTGCATCCGGATGAAGATTGCAGTGAAATTTGGCCCCGAAAAAGTTCCAATTAATATGACTCCGGCCGGAATCCCGGTTCTTGGAACTTCCCGGGACGGCTGGTCAGACGAGGCAATAAATCCTAAATTATAGCAATACCTTCCCTGTTTTTAGGATTATTCTATGATTCAAACAAATATCGATCCCCTCTCTTCTTCAGAAATCTCCTGCGATGAGAAAACGAACCTTTTGAACACTGTTTATATCCATCAAAAGAAGAGTCGCAGATTATTATCAGAATTATGTAAAATTTTGGCAGAACCAGCATTATCAGTTGAATTACTATTACAGCGAGTTGTAGAACTAATTCCTCCCGCATGGCATTACCCTGATGTCTGTAATGCATCAGTGCAATATGGATCAATACGTGCCTGCTCTGTCGGATATCGGGAGACGAACTGGAATGTAATAGAACGAGGAACTGACTCACTCGGCACAGTTTTGATCATTCGGGTTAATTACCTACAAGAGATGCCAATAGTAATAGAGAGTCCGTTTCTGGCCGAGGAGCGGGAACTGCTCTCAATTATAACCCAATTCCTCGGGGCCACACTTGAACAGCGACTCCGCGACAATCAGTTCCAAAAAAAGGCAGAAGAAAATACATCACAATTGAATCAAGTCGAATCTGTCATCGATGATGCTCCAATCGCCGTCCTCAAAGTAGATAGTGATCTGAAGATCTTTAAGGTTAACACCGAATTTATTACGTTAAGCGGACTTCCTAAGTCTCAAATCAAAGAGATGCGCTTATCTGATTTCAAAGTTTTCTCCCGGGACGGACCATCTATTGAGGATACAATAAATAGCCGAACAATTGGGTCAGGCAGAACAATCCTCGATCTTCCCAGTGGAAAGAAAGCTCTTGAATACAAATATCTCCCCAGTTTTGACAGAAATGGGATCTTTGAATCAGCAACTGCTTTTTATATTGATAGGACCGAGGAAGAGGTCGCAATATATCAGGTTATGAAAGCGGTCAAAGAGATCAGAAAAGGAGAACTTGATAGCAGGCTGGACCCGGATCAATTCACCGGTTCAAATCGGGATCTCATCAGGGGGATTAATCAGATTCTCGATGCTGTTATCGTTCCTCTCTATGAAGCGATGAGGGTCTGTGGAGAGTATGCACAGTGTAACTTTTCTGCACGGGTTGATGAACTGGCAGATCTTCGCGGAGATTTTGCTCGATTCAAGGATTTATTGAATAAAACAGGTGTTCAACTTGAAGAGACAATTCGTGCTATCGGAATGGTCGCTGCTGAGTATACAAAAGGCAATTTCGTTGCAGAGATTGACAAATCAGTCCTGATTCAGGGCGATCTTATTCCTATCGCGAATGCTCTGAACCGGATCGGGGTCGATATATCACATGTTCTGTTTACTATCCGTGAGCAACTTGAGCTCCTCTCAGAACATGCCCAGCTTGCAGCTACCGGCGTTGACGATGTCAATAATGGAGGTGCTTTGATTGTCAGGAATGCAGATGAGACCAAAGTTAACGCAGAACAAAGCCAGGAGGAGATAAACCAGATATTGGAAACGATCAAAGATCTCTCTCACAATGTATCTGTAGTATCAGATAGCACTGAAAAAATGACAGAGATCATTCTTGCATCTGACGATCTGGCACACCAGGGCATTGAAAAATCTGATGCCACTGAAAAAGGTATGATGAGTATCACGAAAACAAGTAAGGAAGTGGATCTCATCATATCTGATATCAGGTCACGGATGGGTGAGATTGGAAAGATAATACATGTGATTACCGATATTGCAAACCAGACTAATCTTCTTGCACTCAACGCAGCGATCGAAGCTGCACGTGCCGGGGAAGCTGGAAGAGGTTTTGCGGTAGTAGCAGCAGAGGTCAAATCACTTGCACAGGACTCAAAACGATCAGCTGAAAGTATCAGCGAACTGATACAAAATCTTCAGATAAAAAGCCAGGCTGCAGCTGATGCAATGAATCAGGCAGAAGCAGCAGTGAACCTTGGAAATGAATCTCTCCTTGGTACCCTTAAAATATTTAACGAGATCACTAAGTCCGTTGATACCATTGCAAGCGGTATGAAAACAATAACCACATCTATAGAGCATGAAGCGGCATCATTTGACGAGATAGCAAAAAATGTTCATGGGGTGAGCGAGCGTATTGGCAAGACCACCACAGCTGCAATCCATTCAGCGTCTACAGGAGAAGAGGTGCTTGCAATGATAGATCAGATAGCGATGATCTTCTCTGATATCACCTCAGTTGTCGAGATAGTTAATAAAGAGATGGAACATTTTTGTTTGAGAGTTGAAACAGCAGAGTAGAGAAGTCCGTTGTCATACCTGCAGCAGTATGACTTCTCTCAAAGGACTCGAAAGATGATGAGATAGATCCCCGACAGATTCTCATATCAGTATAACAGAATATGGTTTGATGTGTGGCCGGTATTGTATAGCTGCATCGCCTGGTGAGATACATGAACGATATCAGGTAATTACTCCTGAGCTGTATACACCCAGGTTTAACCTCGCTCCCGGCCAGAAAATTCTCTCGATAACACAGGGTTCTCAGCACTATGATGCCCACCTGATCGACTGGGGTATTCAGTCAGGAAAGGGACATCGGGTGATCAATGCCCGTATTGAGACAATTCATGAAAAACACCTGTTCAGGGATCTTGTTCTCAGTCACCGGTGCCTTATCCCTGCATCAGGGTATTATGAATGGAAACATGCAGCAGGGATGAAGATCCCCTATTATTTTTCATCCAGGTCAGAATCTCTGATCTCATTTGCCGGATTAATTCATCCTTCCCCTACAGGGGGAGAGGGAGTAATTCTCACCACCCAGGCATCTCCCCCCTGCTCAGATATCCATGACCGCATGCCAGTACTTCTCAATCCCCCTGATGAACAGAAATACCTCTTATATGGGGAAATTTCTCCGATTGAGGAGAGACTGGAGATGTTTGAAGTATCCTCACGGGTTAACAGGGTGGGCGTAGATGATCCCGGGCTGGTAAAACCCTCGAAACCTGGTTCACAGCAGGTGCTCCAGTTTGATGATGAATAAGTCCAGGCAGAATGATCAGGGAGTGTTATAACAGTCTATAGAAGCCCGTTTTATCTCAGCCTATGATTCATTGACACATATTTTCCTATTATGAGAAGGTACTTTCTACAGGAATCAGATCTCTTTCTGCATCCAGACAGTATCAAAAAATTCACCTTTCCTCTTCCCTACCCGGCTGAATCTGCCACATTCCCGAAATCCTGACTTCTGATGAAACTTGATACTGCCCTCATTTTTGCCTGATATCTCAGCAAGGATACAGGTGATACCAGCTGCTCTTGCCTTATCAGTCAGATAGGTGAGCATATCAGACCCGATTCCCCTGCCGGTCCACTCGGGTCTGACAAAATAGGTTATCTCTCTGCAATGACTGAACACAGGCATAGGATTATGGGGTTTGAGCATACCAAATCCGATAAGCAGGCCGGCAGGATCGCGAACTGATACAGAGGGATGAGTATCCAGAATGGGACGCATCATCTCAAAAAATGCTGTCGGGACAGGATGCTCAGGAAATGCTGCATCGCTGTCCTGAATATACTGGTTAAAAATATCTATCAACTCCGGACCATCTTCTCTGGATATTGAAGAGAAAGTCAGGATATTTTCATTATTTGCCATAGAAACCTCAATGTATGGGCAGATACAACCCTCATTTGCCATAGGGTGCCGTCAGGAACAGACACTCTGCCCCATATCGTTTAGCAACTATACTATTTAGGTTCCCCTCTTCTCAAACCCTCACCCCCTGATTACCCGGTTTCGAACCCCCGATCACCCATACCTCTCTAAAAATTCCTTTGTATGGGATGATCGAACTTCCAGGGAGTGATCAAGAGTCAAACTAAGATTCGTCAGAAGGGTGAGAAATCGTTCACGGTCTGCAGACGACATATCAGACATTCCATCCAGCATCAGGGAATTGATCCGATCATGAAGGGTGATATGCCATAAAAAAGCTTTTTTTCCCTGATCTGTCAGAGTAAGAATGATACTCTTTCGGTTTCCTTCCAGGAATCGCCGACTCAGGTACCCCTTGAGTTCCAACTTACTGACCATTTGGGAAACAGCCCCTTTGGTCACCCCGATACGACTTGCAATCCCGGTGATCGTGTCATCAGGATAGTGTCCAATACAATCAATCAGATGGATCTCTGCTGCAGAAAGGGAATGGCCGTCACCCAGATTCACCGGCTGATTATCAATATATGCAGCCTTATGAATAATCTGTACCAGCATCTCCATAATCATCCCATTACTATCCTTCCGGGTATCAATCGTATCCCCCGTATTCATCATCAGAATATCAGGAGATATGACCATATCTGATTATCGTACACCATGGATCCCAGGATACGCAACTGATGATACCATAGCGGGGAGAGGCGGGTTCATGTAAGATCTTGTTTTAAGGATTCTCTCGCCTCATGAGTGTGGTTGATGACTGATCCACATCGTTTTGCAGAGTTTTTATAAGATACCCTTTTGTCATGCAAAAGAGATACAGATATCTCGTAAACAGAGACCACAATTCGATCGTAGGCATCAATTACGTGAAGGAAAATGCACAGCCTGATAACTATTAATAACCAGCTTATCCCATGCATCAGGATACTATGAGCAAGAAGGCTCGTGGACCCAATGATAAGTGATTCTGAGAAGCACCCCCGGTTTGTAGTGGTAGGGTGTGGGGAGTCTGGTGTTAATACGGCCTTCAATATCCATAGAGAAGGAGTAAGAGAGGCGCAAGTAATCGCAATCCATGCAGATAAGCAGCATTTAGCACTTATTAATGCTGATACTAGGATTCTTATCGGAAAGTCGCTCTTTGAGGGAATTGGTAACAGGGCTAATTATGAATCTGGAAAACTGGCAGCAGAGAAGGCACGCCCCACCCTGGAGACGCTCTTCCAGCCTGAAGATCTGGTCTTTGTCATAACCGGCCTTGATGATGGAATAGGAACCGGATCTCCCTCGATAATTGCGCAGGTTGCAAGAGAGAGGGGTGCAACAGTTATCACCATACTGTCATTAATTTTTGATCTGAATTATCCTACCAAAGAGCAGTGGCAGGGTATCAGCCATATCGCAGATATTTCAGATTGTTTTATTGTGCTGGACAGAAGACAGCTCAGAAAAGACATCCCGCACCTAAAGGGTAATCATGAATATCATATAATAGACCAAATCCTCAAACTCGCAATAAAAACAATGATAGACACTATCACCCTCCCTTCTCTTATCAATGTCGCTTATGCAGACTTTCTCTCTATGGTAGAGATTACGGGATTTAACCGGATACTGATGTTTGAAGAAAGTACTCAGACCGATCCCAAAGATTTGGTGCAGCATTTTTTTACAAAAGAACCGAGACAAAATAGGGGTGAGAATGTATCCGCAACGCTCCTATATATTATCGGTGGTCTGGATCTCACACTCTCGTATTGCCAGGAGATCATTTCATCATATATCGGCACACTCAAGCCACATACACCGGTCATCTCCGGAGCCTGTATTCGACAGGAGATGGAAGGGAAAATCTGCATTCTTGCGATAACTAAGTTCTCATATCACCATACTATGAGAGATGAAATCCATGAATTATTATCAGGGGCAAGTGACTGACCGGTGACTTTAGCGGCATTAAATTCCCCTGCATAATGTAAGAATTACAGTTTCCGATTCTGATTTGAGAATTGATGCGTTAATTTCAATTGGTTGAATTGTTCCATCAGGGTGGAAATAATCTATCCGTAGACCCCGCACCGATCCAGCTTCAAAACATTTCCGAACTTCCTCTGCATTCCGTGCAAGATCATAGGGAGCAGTCCAGTCAGTAACTGGTTTTCCAAGTATCTCTGTGATTGATGATCTGCCAGACAACCGGACGTATTCATCATTTGCATCCAGAACCCTGCCTTCCATGTCCAGAACAACATATCCGGTCCCGGTAGTTTCAACAAGACTTCGGTATCGCTCCTCACTTCTTTTGAGTGTTTCTTCTTCTTCTCGCCGGTGGGTGATATCAATCCCAACACCAATAAAGAGATCGTGAATCCCCCAATGACCTTTTACCGGCCTTCCATGCCATTCAACAAGGTATTCCTTTCCAGATTTACTACAAATCCGGTTTTCATTTATCGTTATCAGATTATCCTGCACGATTTTTGCAAAAACTTCGGTGAGCATCGCCCGATCGCGTTCTGGGACAAAGGTGGCTATATAATCCTTCCCCTGTACTTCTTCAGCAGTATATTCCAGAGTATCGAGGAGTAATGGGTTCATCATCAGAGTTTTCCCATCATTTCCGATAGCCACCACAAACGCCGGTGATGTATCTAATAATATCTGTGAAATTTTTTTCTCATATTCCAGAGATTCCAATGTCTCTTTTTCGGCGGTGATGTCAAGAATTACTCCACTAAAGAGCAATTCATCCTTCAACCGCACGGGTGCAGACATCCCTCTGAACACAATTCTTTTTCCATCCGGCCTCACAAACCGTCCTTCAAACTGCCATTTCGATTTATTGTGTACCGCATCATCAATGGATGTTAAGAACCTGCCTTGGTCCTCCGGGATGATTCCAGAAATAAATTTTGGAAGAAATGAGGAGAGATCTCCCAGAAGCCCCAGAATCTCCGTAACTCTGTTACTCACAAAATATAAGCCGGTTTCACCGGAGTCTTTTGCATAAAACTGAAACACAACACCAGGTATTGTTTCGGCAATACCTGTAATCTGTTCATTGCTTTTTCTTAAGGTGTCTTCGATTCTACGACGCTGTGAAATATCAATCATCGTCGAAAGGAACTGATGCTCCCCCTGGTATTCAATAGTAATAACTGAAAAAAGAATTGTTCGTTGTTCTCCACTTTTTGCCCGGATAATTACCTCCTCATCGTGGACATATCCCTGCCGATGCAGTGTCCGGGTAATTGTATTCAATGAATCAGATGATAGTATGTCGAACTCATCAGAGCGTTTTCCAATAATATCCTGTATAGTATACCCTGTGATGGTTTCATAGGCGGAATTCGCCAGAACATGCTTCCCCTGGTGATCAATGAGTGTACAGGCATAAGGGGCAAGATCAAAGAGTGATTTAAACCTGTTTTCACTTTCCGAAAGCGCATGCTCATGTTCAAGCAGCATCTGGTAATTTTCCTTTAACCTAGCTTCTGATGCTTGTATCTGTCCATATGCTGCCCGGAGTTCATACTCGGCATGCTTTCTTTCAGATATATCTGTAAAATACCAGACACGTCCCAGCAGTTCCCCGTTTTTCCCAACCATTGGAGATGAAAAGCGCTCAAATATTTTCCCATTACCGAGTGTTATCTCTTCAAAACTCTTCTCATGAGGGTGATCATAGAGATATCTGACTCGTTCAAAAAAACGTTCAGGTTCGACTACTGAGTCTTTGATATACTCCAGTGCCAGATGATCATTATGGGTTGAGAGAATAGGTCCGGGAATTTCCCACATATCTTCAAATTTCTTGTTAAACCCTAGAATATCTCCTTTTTTGTCAACAATCAGGATTCCTTCAGGCGCAACTTCCTGCTGGGTTTTTAAGATGACATTTTTAAACGCTATCTCCTCTTCAGCCCGTTTCCGCTCGGTAATATCCTGAATTACCCCCATGATGCGGATAATATTTCCACTATCATCCCGAACCGATCGTGCCCGTGAATGAATGTACTTTGTTTTTGAGCCATCAGCAGGATTGATGGCATACTCAATATCATATGGGATATCTTCTCTGATGAGATCAACCAGTACCTGGTGAACCCGTTCCTGTTCCGGAATGCATGATTCGATATCCTCAATCAGAAAATTCCCCGCAACAGGGGGATATCCAAAAATCGCCAGAGCCTCAGCTGATCCCCAGATGGTATTTGTCTGGATGGTGTATTCCCAGGAACCAGTCCGTGCGATCTCCTGGGCTAACACCAGGCGTTCTTCACTCTCCCGTACCAACTGCTCACTTTGTGTAAGCTCGTCAAATTTTTCTCTCAGCTCTTCCTCATCAGCGGCGATTAGCTCATATGCTGACTGCAATCGCTGGTCAGCCAGTTTCTTCTCGGTAATGTCCCTTCCGACTACCTGATACTCGGTTTTTTTTCCATCTTCATCAAATAAGGCCCGTACGGTCCATATCTGCCAGTACGAATTTCCATCTCTTCCAGCAACCATCCGCTCCATCTCACGGATAGGAGATTCAAGAGTTAACGAATCTAAAAAGGATTCAACAACTTCATAATTTGGAATCTCCATGATATCGCGGATGTTTTTTCCAACAGGGTTTTCTAAAGCAATTCGAGGGGCAAAGTACTGACGATATGCTTCATTCGTGAAGGTAATAACACCATCAGGAGTAAACCGGGTAATCATCTCAGTCTGATCATTGACTACGGATCGGTACCGCTCTTCACTTCTCCTGATTTCCAGCTCAGCCTTTTTTAATTGAGTAATGTCACGGATAGACTCAATTGCACCCGTGATCTTTCCAGCCTGATCAAATAGTCTGCTTACCTTGACCAGAATATGAAGGAGTGAACCATCAGCATGCACGATATCTGTCTCAGCAGTCAGGAATGATTCAAGTCGTTCAATATGAGAGTAATACCGAAGTATTGTTTCATCGGGCTCATTAATCAGATCAATGAGAACAGGTCGATTCGAATGCTTAAAGGCAGCAGTATACTCTGTCCTTCCCTTTCCGATGATATCACGTGATGAAGTTCCGGTTAATGTTTCAAGAGCCCGATTCCAGGCAATTACTGTCCCTGATACATCTATGGCAAAGGTGGGATCCGGAAGAAAATCAATAATATCAGAGAGTCGTTTTTCTGATTCCTTAAGAGAACGTTCTGCCTCTTTTCTTCGTACTGCCTGGCGGATTTTATGTTCAAGTTCGACAAATTGCGACTTAGGCTCGCCTCCTTTCTGGAGGTAAAAGTCAACTCCGTGGTTAACCGCCTGGATGACTACTTCTTCCCTGCCCCTTCCGGTAAAGAGAATAAAGGGAAGATCTCTACATTGTAATCTGACCTCCTGAAGAAACTGGATCCCATCCATTTCCGGCATCTGGTAGTCAGAGATAACCACGTCATAGGTACCGGTGGCAATTTTTTTGAGGGCTTCCTTTGCTGAGGGGAGGATATCGACACTGAGATTTCCACCCCGTTCAAGGAAGAGCTTCCCAATGGTGAGAAGATCTATCTCATCGTCAACATACAGTACAGATATTTTCTGGTTAATCATTTTAAACCGAAAAATCTCCGATCTTCAGCTGCAGCTTCTCAACCATCTCAACAATCATCGATGATGCACTTGCAATCTCCTCGGTGGCCGCACTTGACTCTTCAGCATTAGCAGATAAGGAGTCCATTTTATCCTGGTTTGCAGAGACCATCTGACTTACCGCTTCAATATTCTGGTTGACCCGGTTTGTAGCTTCTGCCTGACTATCAGTTGCCCGGGAAATTTCAGTTACATTTCCTGATGCTGTGTCAATATCAGATACCATCTGATTCAGGCTTTCAATCGTCTCATGAACTGCCTTTATACCTGCAACGATTGTTGTGTAGGATCGTTCTATTGACTCGGCAGTCTGGGTACTTCCTGCAATTAACCGGGAAATAACCTCCTCAATATTTGACGTTGCCTGCCGTGATTCACCGGCAAGGTTTTTCACCTCTCCGGCAACGACAGCAAAACCCCTTCCTGCATCACCGGCACGGGCTGCTTCAATCGCGGCATTCAACGCAAGAAGATTGGTCTGGCTGGCAATATCAGAGATCAGTTTGACGATCTTCCCAATCTCCTGCATCTGATTATTCAGATTGCGGATCTGTTCTACGGCAGCTCCAGAGATCTCCTCAACAACCTTCATCTGCCGGTTGGCATCTTCTCCCTGCTCCTGGGCTTTGGCTCCGTTATCAGCAACTTTCCGGGTGATATCCCTGACATCCGCTGCACTTGCAGCTATCTCTTCAATTGAGGCTGAGAGATCAGAGACATCCCTGCTGATACTGTCGAGTTGTTCCCGTTGCCGGGTTATCTCATCCGCAGCATACTGACTGGTATCAGCGACATCATTGGATGCATGGGCAAGATCATCCGTACTCCGGTTAATATCCTTAATCGAACTGAGGAGCGATTTCGAATCGGTCATGATCTCTGACAATATCTTCCTGAGATCGATGACGGTCCGGTTGAGGTCTTCTTTCACCCTGAGGAGGGGATCATCAGGTTCAATTGCTGCCTGTCCGGTGAGGTTCTTTTGAGCCAACAGTGATAGTACCCTCCCTACCTCTGCAATGCTTGCATCCAGACGAATCTGAAGATTTTTTAGACTGGTCTCATCAAAGTATACTGCAAGGATGGATTCTATTTTGCCATTCTGGTCCAGCATGGGGATATAGAAGTAACGCAGGTATAGAGTACCCCGGGGAGCTTTGAGTCTGATAGTTCCTGATGTCTGGTTTTTGGTGGTGAGGACATCTTTTGCTGATCCACCCATCCGATCAGTTACATCAAAATCCGAAATATTCATGGAGAGGAGTTTTTCTTTTGTATAGCCACTGACCTCTGCCCAGGCCTGGTTTATTTTTATCACTTTCAGATGAGTGTCAAGGACAAACATCAAAGCAGGATTTTTTTCAATAATCAGGTCGGCTCGCTCCTTCAGGAATAGAATCTCTCTTTGCTGTTTCCGCTGACCGGTTAAATCCTGTATGACCGTCATCAGGGAAGGCTTTCCATTGTACTCAATTCCGGCAAGCGTGACATAACAATCCATCCTGGTCCCATCCAGTTTCTGATGAATCCAATCAAATGTCTCCACATGACCAGCAACTGCTTTTTGTATATGGGATAGGGCACCAGTATCCGATGAGGTTCCATCATCCTGCTCAGGAGGGGAGAGAATACTCGGGGGTTTTCCAATGATCGCATCCGAAGTTCTTGCACCAAAAAGGGTTATTGCTGCAGCATTCGCCCCTACAAATACCCCATCAGTTATAACCAGCAAGGCATAGGGAGTTGTATCAAAAATGGTCTGCATATTCTTTTGAGCAATCTGAATCTCCTTCTGTTGCTGTCTTTGAGCGGTCAGATCCTGGATGACAGTCATCAGGGAAGGCTTTCCATTATAATCTATTCCGGCAAGGGTGACATGACAATCCATCAGGCTCCCGTCAAATTTCTGATGAATCCAGTCAAAGGACTCAAGGGTTCCGGATATTGCCCGCTCGATATGAATCATCGCTGCCTTATCCGAAGTGATTCCATCCATCTGAGTATGTGGTGAAAGAATAGCGGGAGGGTTTCCTATTATGTTATCCTTTGATCCTGCCTTGAAGAGACGTACCGCTGCAGAATTTGCTTCAACAAAGACACCCTCGGTAATGACCAACATGGCATATGGTGTTGAATCATAGATCGTCTGCATATTCTGTTTTGCAAGCCGTATCTCTTCATTGCGCGCCTTCTGATCAGTAATGTCCTCAAAAGCGACCATTAAAGAGGGTTTTCCCAGATAGGGAAATGCTTTTAGGTTCACCATCGCAAAAAACGGCTCGCCGTTCAACCGCTGGTGTTGCCACTCAAAAACTTCATGTGCACCAGCAAGGGCACTTTTAATCTTTTCTAGTGCAGATTCGTCAGATGATATGCCATCAGGCTGGATCGGAGGAGAAAGGATGGCTGGAGGTTTTCCGATGATATCTTCCCGCCTCCTTGCCTTAAATATCCGATATGCCGCTTCATTCGCCTCAACAAATACCCCATCAGTAATGATGAGCATGGCATACGGGGAATTATCAAATATTATCCGCAGATCAGTTTCAGAACTGGTGATGGCGGAAGGGTCTCTTGTTTGCTCCATATAGCTCATCCTCTGTTCTCATTTAGTAGTTTGCATATTTTAACTATTGCAACCTGGAGCAGGTTGATTATTCGGGCATATCAACGAATAGTGCAGGTTTAGGTACCATTAGTGACAATTCGTTAGTTGCCTAATCCCGAAAATAGTACCCTCAACTGACCAGATCACCGATAGATCATCAGACTATCAGGAGATAGTACCATATCTGATCATCGCACACCAAGGATCCCGGGATACGCGACAGATGAGCATGTACCGTATCCCTCATACGCAATGTGCCACAGAGATGCACCAGAAAAGGTACTGCCAGGTATCCTCCCTATTTAAAAAAAATACTCACAACCCTTACGGACTCTTCAGGAAGGTGCCTGTCAATATCACCAGGAGAGCATAATGTATTCTATGGTTCAGATACGGTTCTTGAATGCGGTGAGGAAATAATACAGGTTACCCAGTGCTATACGCCTGTACCAGGGGAGTCGTGATTTCTGGATTTTTCTGATCCGCATCAACCCTCTGAAAGATATCGTAGAAAACCCTGCATGCGTAAGGTATGTCTCCAGGATCTCTGGGGACATCCCTCCTCCATGGGGGAGTTGCTCTAAAAGAGATCTGAAAGAAGGACAGTGATGAGTACCCCCTGGTTCAAATATCATGATCAGACCATCACTGATCCATCTTTTTATCAGGATCATAAGGCTCCTATCATTCCAGACTCCGTCGATGATGAGCACCCGGCCCCCTTTTTTAAGAACCCG
The DNA here is from genome assembly GCA_035561295.1 of Methanospirillum sp. Lineage (GTDB taxonomy): Archaea > Halobacteriota > Methanomicrobia > Methanomicrobiales > Methanospirillaceae > Methanospirillum. Next base: position 39,062 of record DATMXW010000040.1, read on the forward strand.
GTGCCAGTCCTGCAATGCGGTTTCAGGGCTCAAAAGGGTCCACAAGAGGTGTCGATTCACGATAACGTCAAAGGATTCGTCACCATACGGGAGGTATTCAGCATCAGCCATACCCATATCGATAGAAAGCCCTGATTCTTCTGCTTTTCTCCTGGCCACCTCAATCATGGCCCCGGAGAGATCCACACCAGTTACCTGATATCCCATTTCGGCAAAAAGCAGGCTCATAGCACCAGTACCGCAGCCGACATCCAGGATACGAAGAGGGGGGGAGGCAGGTTAACCCTAAGTTCTTGTTTCCAGGCTTCTCTCTCTTCAGGAGTTACAATCTGATGCCCGGAACTGTCATAGGTGGTTGATGACTGATCCCAGCATCGTTTTACAGAATTTTTCAGATCGACATCATGCATCATTTAAAACCATAATCGTATTCAGAAGTGATCGAGATCATTACACAAGATTCAGAATGAGTAATGTATTGTCCCTGTAAGTAAAAAGACTGAACAAACTGTTTTTATCACCGGGCAGATCTGCATAGGGAGAACCGAAGTTATTGCTCCGGTCATGGCAGATACACCAGCAAGAATGAGAAGGAAGATTGCCGAGGCCTGAACCACGAGGAGTGAGATCGAATCACTCAATCCACTTTGTTTTACCACAAGAATTGAAATGCTGCCAATAAAGGAAAGTAAGCCCTTCTGACAGCCATTCCATCAGGATTATTTTTTTGTTGTCTTCTGATATTTGTCCAAATCCGCTGACAACAGATTTTCCCGGAAAGATATGTGCAATCCCCCAGATCATCGCCAGAATTGAACCAAGATAGATCAGAATTTCAGCCATATACTCTGGAGAATGACATATCCAAAGAACAAGAAGAGAAAAATCCATCCTGCTATCCAGAAGATTGGTCCTGTTGAGAGGAATAAAATTAGAGAGAATACCAGAATTTTTCATCCGATATCGATTTTGTTGGATAAAACAGAGACAGACCGTGGTAGGATATCCTTACCCAGCTCCGGTAACCCGTTCAGGGGAGGTGTAGATATTCATCTTTCCCCCCCTGATAAACCCGATGATGGTAAGTCCGGTTGCAGCACCCATCTCGATGGCAAGTGACGTGGTGGCTCCTCGTGAAGCAATTACCGGGATCCCCGCCAGGATACATTTCCGGGACATTTCTGAAGATATTCGACCAGATATAAGAACACAGGTCCGGGTCAGATCCACCCCGGTCCGCAGAGCATAGCCGATAACCCGATCAAGAGCATTATGGCGCCCGATATCTTCAGTCTTGGTGATCATCTCTGTGCTCGTAACCAGGCCCACGACATGGATCCCTCCGGTCCTGACATGCAGATCAGAATCAAGTACATTTTTGATCGCGTTATGGAGCCAGGTAGGATCCAACACGAGATCTGAACAGATCCTGGGAAGCTTCTTTATATCTATTGACGAGGAATCACCTCCGCATCCGGAGAGGATCGTCTTCTTTCCGCCTCGAATCGAGACCTTCCCGGTTGTCAGCACCCTGATGGTCTGGCCTTCAATCTGGAATGAATCAATATCATCCACCTTTTTAATCATCCCTTCTGTATAGAGATAGCCGACCACAAAGTCCTCAAGACGACTTGGACTGGTCATCACACTCAATATCTGGCGGCCATTGACCCAGAGTGCATACGGCGCTTCAATAACAACTTCATGCTCTGACGAAGAGAAGACTCCATCTAGCTCTTTCACACATGGGATGTGGACTGATAATTCTTCATACATAATAGGTTCCGGCCTTGGCTGACCTGTGTGTTGATCGGTGGGGTAATCGGAGAGTGGGAACACCCGTCCTGAAACATCTGCTCTCATGTACTATATCCCTTATTGCAGAACGATTCACTCAGGAGTGAGAGAAGGGACAGGACCCAGAATCCTTCCCGCGGAGAAGACGTTCTCCATCTCGGATCGTTCCCCACTCCTCGTTCGCAAACAACTGTTGCAACCGGTTGCAACTATCTCATGCCACCATTTTTCCCGTGTAGACCGAAAATCAGCCAACGTTGAAGAGATCAGGAAGATCGTTCATATCAGGTGCAACCCCCCCGGACCAACAGAATATGCAAGCCCCCCTCATGCAAGAGTGGAAACGACATTTTATTACCGATATGCCTGAATAATTGCGTTTCAACATGATTTTACAGGTTTTCCCCCCGGTCTTTATCTGCTGTTTCAGACAACATTGGTATGTCACAGGGGGGCCGGTAAAACGGAACCTCTGCCAGCAATAACCGGGTGGTCAGAACACCAGGGCAGTCTACCCTGGCCTGATACGATGTCTGGTGCGTCCTCAATATGTCCTCCTACGTATTGACCGCATATCACATCGGCACGCATCAGGCTGATCCCAACCATGTACGTAGACCAGTATGAAACGCCAATAATTCTACAACGTGAACTTCGGCTGCATAATGCAGCCATTTTCTCCTACATACACCATGACTATACACTCTTCTTGAGCCGTGCACCTGATATCAACTGACCTGTCTTTTAAATCCTGGCCACCCTCAATACGTCAAAGATACCTCAGATCCCAGGACCAGGTTCCCCGGGTAATGTCTCTAAACCGCAATCCTATTATCTTATCCATTGCGTACGTGTGGAGATAGTGCCTGACTCTGCTGTGCTTCAGATACAGTTTCTTCCATTAACCGAAGCTGATCTTCCCAGGATGAACGAACTTGCGAACAATCCAGAAATCGCAGAACACTTTGAGACCATCCCCCCGGTATCCATGGAGAGTACACAGGAATTCTGGTCATATATCCAGAGTGGTATCATCTCTTTCTGGGCTATCCATGCCGATGGAACGATCATTGGAGGGGCAGGGTACTATGCAATGCCTGCCGGAACCAGACTATCACACATTGTAACCTTCTTTCTCTATATCGAACCCGCATACTGGGGAAGGGGCATCGGGAGAAGAGTGATTGCGTTCCTCGAGGAGGTAGTCAAAAAAAACGGCTATATCCGTATGGAATGTATGGTCGCTAATACCAATCCCCGGGCTATCAGACTATATCAACAGTCAGGATACGAAAAAGAGGGGACAAAAAAGCAGGCTTACTGGATAGATGGCAGATATGAGGACCTGATTATTATGGCGAAGGTCTTTCCACACCCCTGATTATTGCCCAGCACCCATATTCCCCGCGGGATGCCCCGCTTTTCGCGTGAATGAAGGACGAATCCTGATAAGGATCGCCTGTTGCAACCGGTTGTAACAAGTACCTCAGCGCTTTTTTCCCAAATTTAACCAATTCTGCAAGGCTTCTAAGATTATTCTGATGATTGTTCATATCAGATGCAACCCGCCAGAATCAGGAGAATCAGAGAGGAACGCAAAAAAATTACCTGAAACGAAAAATGGAGCCAATAAAATCTGAAAAATTGTCTAATATTGATTTTACAGGTTTTCTCCCCGGTCCTTATCTGCTGTTTCAGACAACATTGGTATGTCACAGGGAGGCCGGTGAAATGGAATCCCCCCACCATTCGGTGATCAGACACCAGGGCAGTCTACCCCGGTGGATGTATTACAGGGGTCTGTGTGCGTTCATGATCGTTCCTCCTACGGATCATGACCACCCATTCTCCAGAAATCATCAGACTGATCTCACCCGATTCACATTAACCAGTATGAAGAGGCAATAATTCTACAACAAGATCTTCGGCTGCATTATGCAGCCATTTTCTCCTACATGCACCATTACGCCTATTCTCTTCTTCAACCTCACTGAACGGGCAATTCATAACATATCACTCCTTGTCCAGATCTGTTTTCCTTACGTCAGGAAGCAAGATAGGGATCCAAATGTTACGAATGTTCACATCCATTTTTTCCGGGACCCGGGGTTGTATCATCCGATTCAGATATATAAAAAATCGACAAATAGTAGTACCTAACCTCATAATGATGAATCAGAGGGTACATGGATTTTAAAAATAAGGTACTGATGATCGGATACGGGGCTGTAGCACGGGCTACACTCCCGATATTACTTACACATGTGAATATTGATCCTGCTTCGATAACGATAATTGACCTGAAGGATAAAGCAGAGGAGCTTGATCCCTGGATCCATACCGGTGTCAGGTTTTTCCGGGTTATGGTAACAGCAGAAAATCTGGATCAGATCCTCTCATCATATCTCGGTCCCGGGGACCTATTGATTGACCTCTCCATAAATATTGACTGCCAGGATATCCTGGACTGGTGCCATCATCATGAGGTACTCTATATAAATGCATCAGTTGAAGTATGGGAACCCCATTTCTCAGGAACCAGCGAATTCCCGTACGAGAAAACGCTGCATTATCGCCATATGAAACTGCTGGAACAGACAGCATCGTGGGATCATGCACCAACCTGTATCGTGGATCATGGTGCTAATCCAGGATTGATCTCTCACTTCGCAAAAAAAGGGCTGGTAGATATTGCAGAGCAGATGCTGGCAGACGGCAAGGCATCTGATCCGAGTTTTCTTCGCATGCTGATATCTCAAAAGAGATATGCAGAACTTGCCATGGAGGTCGGGGTAAAAGTGATCCACTGCTCAGAGAAGGATACCCAGATATCCCGAGTTCCCAAACATTCTGATGAGTTTGTCAATACCTGGAGTATCGAAGGATTTCATGAAGAAGCGATCGCTCCGGCAGAGATAGGCTGGGGCACCCATGAGACAGATCCGCCACTTCACTCCTATGTGCCCCTTGACGGGACCATAAATGAACTCATCCTGAAGAAGATGGGGCTTAACACCTGGATAAAGTCGTGGGTTCCGAATCAGGAGATCACCGGTATGGTCATCAGACATGGTGAGGCGTTTGGGATATCTGATCGGTGGACGGTAAAAAGGGATGAAACCGTGCTATTCCGGCCCACCGTCAGTTATGTCTATCGGCCCTGCGAGGAGACGATACGATCCATTGACGAGATGCGAACCAGGAACTATGAGTTACCAGATACCCTGAGAATTCTTGATAGAGCGGATATCCTTTCAGGTTCAGATATCCTGGGGGCCCTCCTGATGGGACATCCCTATAACTCCTGGTGGACTGGCAGTATCCTCTCCATTGAAAAAGCAGACCAATTAGTTCCCGGACAGAATGCAACCACCATCCAGGTAGGAATTGGACTCGTTGCTGCCATTATGTGGATGATCGAGAACCCGAGGGAAGGATTCTGTCTTCCTGATGATCTGCCCTATGAGTATATCCTACATATTGCACGACCCTATCTTGGAGATTTCTATTCATATCCTTCTGACTGGATGCCGGTACAACACGTACCCGGAGAAGAGAATGAGCAGGTCTGGCAGTTTAAGAACTTTGTATCCTCGTACGAATCTTTTATGGATGCCTGATCCGGGATTGATTCAATATGGAGAGAAAGATACTCTGGCGATGAGGGTTCATGAGAGTGAGGATGTGAGTGAGTAAGTCGTGTGCAGGAACCTCCATTTCCCATGACTATTATGGGTAACCAGTGAGACACCAACGATACATGAACCACAAAAAAATCCAAACCAGCTTATGATCTTTGATATCAAGACCCTTATACTTCTGAATTTTATTGGTAACCTGATAAACGTCGGTACGATGACCATCATCTGGTACCAGTACCGGAGACGTTTTGCCGGTCTCTCCTTCTGGCTGGTGTATATGATCCTTGAGGCCACAGGGATCGGATTGATCCTCCTTCGTGGTCTGATTCCGGATTTTATCACTATCGTTATCTCAAATACACTCCTCCTCTCAGGCACCATATTTCTGCTCATCGGCCTTGAGCGGTTTGTCGGAGTAAAAGGACCCCAAATCCAGAATTACGTGTTGATGGTAGGATATGTCCTTGTAGTCACCTTCTTCTTCGTTGTTCAGCCTGATATGACGATGCGTGAGATCATCATATCAGCGATGATAGTACTGCTTGAAAGTCAAATCTGCTGGCTCATTTTCCGTAAATCCCCCCATAACCTACGCAAGATAACCCGAATCGTCGGATATATTATCGGGTGTACGGTAATCATCACTTTTGTTCGTATGCTCCTCCTGATTGCCTTCCCATTAGGAACAAGCGATTTTTTTAAGTCAGGATTTGCCGATGAGATGGCTGTCACCTTTTACGTTTCTCTCAATATCTGCCTTATCATTGGTCTGATATTGATGGTGACCCAGCGATTGCTTGGTGAAGTTCAAGCCCAGGAAGAAAAATTTACAATAGCATTTCATTCATCCCCGTATGCCATCATGCTTACAAATGCAGGGGACGGGAAAATATTTGATATCAACCAGGGGTTCACGAGCATTACCGGATACACCCCCGGTGAAGTGATCGGTCATACAACACAGGACTTATCACTCTGGTCCAGGGATGAAGACAGGGCAATCATTGTACAGGAATTATCAAAGCGTAATAACGTCCGGTGGGTTGAAGTGCAATTACAGAGAAAAACGGGTGATCTGATGACCGGACTCTTTTCTGCGGATGAAATTCAGATAAATAATGAGCCCTGTATCATTGCAAGTATCAGTGACATCACGGACCGTAAACGAGCGGAAGATGCCCTTCGGCAGGCTAACCGACAGCTCAACCTGTTATCCAGTATAACCCGGCATGATATCAATAACATGCTCCAGGTTATCCTCGGGTACCTCGGAATTGTACAGGAGAGTAGTACAGATCCCAAAACCAGCAGCATCCTACAAAAAATTGAAACCGCTACAATGGCAATCTGGGCCCAGATTGAATTTACCAAAGTATACCAGGATCTGGGCGCTCACAAACCTCTGTGGAAGAATCTTGATTCTGTATTACCCCGATCTCATGTTCCTGCCGGGATTGTGTTTTATTCAGAGGTACAGGGTATACAAATATTTGCAGACCCAATCCTGGAGAAAGTCTTCTTTAATCTTCTTGACAACTCAATCAGGCATGGAGAAAGAGTCTCTGAAATACACGTCTCATCCAGCAAGCAGGATGACAATCTGACCATCATCTGGGAAGACAATGGAGTAGGGATACCTGATAATGAAAAGGAGCGGATTTTTGAGCGTGGGTTTGGGAAGAATACTGGTCTTGGAATGTTTCTGGTGAGGGAAATTCTCTCTCTCACGGGTATTTTAATAAAAGAACGTGGGATTTTCGGGAAAGGAGTGAGATTTGAGATCACCATCCCACATGGGGGGTATCGACTCGGGAAGAATACTGAAAAAGATCAGGCATCAGCTACTAATGATTCTTCCGCACAGACCACAAGAACAGTCGGGTAATCACGAGTTGCAGTCAGGCGCCGCCTATCAAAAATCGGTGAGTTATGAGTAGGTATCGGTTTGGTATACCCCGGACATCAGATTAGATATCCAGTATCAGGAGGATCAGGGTAAGTAATCTGCATTATTGCGAGGAGACGGACCTTCCCTTCCATATCTTCCTGTATACAAGCTCCGGAGATAACAGGTGTTTGAGGATTAAGTTCATGAATAAATAACGATATTATCTTCTGACAGTATGTGAGTGTGAGATCCTGACCCCCGATGATATAGAGTAATGTACTAGATATACATGTACAGACATTAGGGTCAGAATCCGGGAAAAGACAGTTCTTCACCAAAGTTTCAGCATCAACCTGATTGCTTCCCTCACTCAATTGTATTCGATTAAAACCTCTAAATCCTAGTATTGAGACAAAATCAGAATACTGTACTGGGATCAGAGACGGCAGGGTGATGCTATCAATGATACATTTCATGGAATCACTGATGATGAGATCTCCTATTTGATAGCCATCATTACTCTTTCGTTCAGGATAATTATTCAGGAGCTGATTTCGATTCAAGGGAATGAAATAATCAGATATTTCAGCGATTTGATTGATACACTCCCATTGCTGGGATGTAGGGTGCTTACGATCGTCAATAAATGATATTACCCCAACAACCGTTGCTCCCATATTCTTAGCAATTTGTACAATGACCGGGGTAGATCCTGTCCCGATTCCATCATCAAGACCAGTTATGATAAAGACGAGATCACCAGGCTCAAAGATACGTTCAAGTACAGGACGTCCCTTCTCTGCTGCACGTTTGCCCATATCATGGTCAACCCTATGCCCGATACCCTGGGCTAATGACTTGCCCATCAGAATTCGTGTATCAGCATGAATCATATCCAAATGTTGCTTGTCTGCGTGAATTGCAATTATTACAGCCGCAGATATCTTTCTCAAATAGAGCCTGTTTACTGTATTGACAGCAGCATGCCCACACCCAACAATTACATACCGGTGGGGTTCCCCAAGGTTTTCAGACATACAATTTTTATTCCTTCGATCGAGGAAATATCCCCTTATTCTATTATCTGAAACCCGGATCTCCTCACGATCTCACTCATCTTTCGGTCCCACTCCTGGTCATCAGGCTCATGCATCGTATCAATATAGGTATCCCATACCTGTCTCAGCCGGGGATTCTCTGCATCAAGGTGCCTGCTCTGCATCACCCTGCCAGCCCGGTTTCCCAGAGGATCAAGGATCAGGAATCGCCAGCACCCATACTCCCGACAGATGTCAGGACGGGTCAGATGGACCGTGCAGTACGAGAGATGATCCTGATCATTCATCCTGAAAAAGGGACAGGCCTCGGGACGCTCTACAAAAATCTTCCGATCATCATACAGATGAGAGAGCTGAGGGGCTACCGATACCACCTGCTTCTTTCCGGTGTACTGGTTCCTGATTCGGAAAGAGTACGAATCATAGGTCTCAATGATCTCAAATACCAGACCGAGATGACTACAGCATTCCCCACATTGGCCACATTCAAACACCATAAAAACCCCGCATTTACCGGGAGCGAATTGGCCCCGTGGGGAGCCCGGTTTCTGCTTCTGCTTCACCGGGATCATTATCCCTCATCCTGGCATTCACGATTTTGATCACGAGATCCGCAGGAAGAGGATTTTTGGCAGAAAAATGGATGGTTGTCCCGGATACTTTGTAGGGTGTGAGTTCCTCTTTGAATTGATCCAGGATCAATGCATTCACCACATACAAACCAAGATGATTCTTAAAAGCTGCAAAGAAGACCAAGGGCCCATGATAGGTGAAAACCGGAATCCGGTAGCTGATTCCCTCTTTCGCCTCCGGAGCAGCTGACCTGATGATCCGGCGAAGATCCTCAAGAACTATCCGATCATTCTCAGGAACTGATGCCAGGTATGCATCAATATCTGACGCAGGCAGACTTGTTTCGCCGTTCATTTCTGCAGACTCATAAGGTATGTGAGGCTAAATTGAGTAAGTCAGATCCATACACCCCGGATCCGACAAACCAGGTATCATCAACCCTCTCAAAATACCCAAGTTTAGATTCAGGCTTGTTTGTTTCAGGATTAAGGATCACAAATGCAATATATCCGGATCCGTTTCCACTGGCGATTCGGATACCTTCAGCAACACTTGCGACCCCGTAGCTCCGGACCACATCATTCTGGTTTGTTCCGATGAGATCAGGATAATACGGTGATGCCAGAAAGATCCCATCCATGTCATAGGCATAGATGTATTGTGACCCCTTGGTAAATGACCCGTTGAGATCATTAAATTCATTGATGGCTTTTTCATTACCCTCATTGCGGGCATATGCAACAGCTTTTCCAACAAACGTCTCCAGCCCTGATAGATAGGGAGTGCCGGTCTTCTGGTCCTTCTTATCGCTCAGGGAAATATCTGAGGCGATCCAGATCTGATCAGTAACCGGATGGACATATCCAAGACGGGGGAGAGGGTCGCCATTTGTAGCATCCAGAGAGGCTGAATCCATCAGGAAGAAGAAACCACCCCCGTTTTTTGCGATATCCCGCTCAAGCCTGATTATCTCCAGGCCGTATGGATCAGTCAGGTTTAACCGATTCTCCCCGATCTCATCCTGATGAGCGGGGTGAGCGAGAAGAACTCCGTCCTGATCATACACCGAGAGGACTGCTCCTGTACGGGTGAAAAAATCTGACCCGTTCATGATCATCTCCACTCCCCTATCAACACCGTTATCGCTGAGGAACTGACCTGCCTCATTGACATACCTGACAAGATCCTGCGGGGTCTGGATGCTTCCACCAGACGTTCCAGAGACAATTCCGGTTCCAATGCCAACAATCAACAGGAGGATCAGAATATAATACACCTTCTCACAATGTTGCAGCATACCAACATATTATTTGTTGAGATAATAGAGTTTTTGTGGGAAAAAATCCATACCCCCTTTTTTTCATTATCATGGAAACCTCATAGCAAGAAAGTCACCCGGTTGATTCAGGAGTAGAATCAGGGCCACAAGGATCTGATCCTCACCGGTGAGGATACACCAGGGTGAGAACAATTCCCCGAATGGCCATCAGGAAATATCCTTCTTTTCACCATCATCGTTTCCAAGGAGCATGGCAAACTCCCGGGTCTCAGGAAAACTTTCCAGGACCATCTTGAGAAGCACTGTTAAGGGGACGGCTACAATAACTCCAGAACCACCAAGAAAATATCCCCAGAAGATCATAGAGATGAAAACGATAGCAGGTGAGAGATCCATACCCCTTCCAGCAAGCTCTGGAAAAAGCATATTTTCTGAAAACAGGTTTATCAGGGTTGCAATAACCACAACAAGTATTGCAGCCAGGGGATCAATCTCCACCAGAGCCAGGATTGTGGGGGGAATGACTGCAATAATAAACCCGACATAGGGAACAAAGTTCAACACAAACATCAACATTCCCCATAACCAGGGATCTTCCACACCCATAAGTAGGAGAGCAATACCAAACCCTGCACCAGTCACGAGATTCACTTTAGTTCTGATAATAACATACTCAAACACTATCGATCCAAATTGAGTAAGCCTATCTGCAATGTCATGCTGATACGGACCGAGCACATAATTTATCTTTCGGGAAAAACCAGTTGCCTCTAAAAGAAGAAACAGGGTGGTAAAGAGAACAATAAAGAGGGTGGATATCTGTCCAATAACAGAGGTAATCATATCTGGAGAAAACGCAGAAAGAGAACCTGAAAACTGGCTTGCTGGAATAATCGTTGAAAGATCTATTCCCATTTCTGAAAGGGACAGGTTCAGTGAGCACATGTTAGAGGAGATACCTGCTTCTATCTTCGGGAGGTACCCTATCAGCGGTGTTACTGAATATACCACCATGACGATAACGGCAATCAGACAGGCAATAAAGATAAAAAATGCCAGATAACTGGCGACCTTTGGATTCACCCCTTTTTTTTGTAGCCACTGTGAAACCATTGAGAAAATAATTGCTGCAAACGTAGACATTAACAGAGGTCCGATAAACCCGCTTGTCATCTTCAATCCAACCAGAATGATAAAACAACAGGTAGTGAGCAGGATGAGCCTGTCAATCCGGGGAAATTGTCCAAAAGAAACCATAGAAGTGTAGAGAAGGAAGAACAGTTAAGACTTTCTTAAAAATTAATTCCATGTCTATTGAGATGATAACTGCCGGGTTAACCAATCTCATGGTACACCCGAACAGGATCGATCAAGGGACACCAACAGAGAAACAGGCGCCTGGCAGCCCCCAGGATCCACCGATGATTATCCAGGGATTAGAGAAAGAGATGGAGATTTATTGGAAATATTCGAAGGAATATGGGTATACTTTTTTGTGCTTAAAACCTGTTATAGCGATTAAACGAAAGTGAGATAGAAATCTCATTCCCTGCACATATACAGTGACGATAGCCTGATGGCATATGACCTTTTTCACATCATTTTTGAGAGCGGCTACATCATCTCGAATCGTTACCGAACCCCGGGCGGAAAATGAGATCAGAGTGGGAGAGCGGGAACTGATTAATGAGATCAGAACAACTTATCGATGAACCAACAAGCCAGGTATCATCAACCATCTTGAAATATCCAAGTTTTGACTCATACTGACGGGTTTCATTATTGATGCTATCAAACACGTTGTACCCGGATCCGTTCTCATGGACATCCCTAAACAATCGTACCACACGATCCATCCCATATGTCACGTAATCTTCCTGTTGATCTGTCTCCTCGAGATCGGGGAATAGCGGAAGTTCAAGGTGGGCCCCGTCCACATGGTATGCGATAATGGACCTCAGCCCACGGGTAAAGGAACCATTGGGATCGTCAAAATCCCTGATCGCCTTATCCTGACCCACATCACGTACATATTCGACCGCATCGTCAACATACGTTTCCAACCCTGACAGGTAGGCTACGCCGGTTCTCGGATCCTTCATACCGATCAGCGGTACGTCTGATGTAATCCAAATCTGATCAGAAACCGGGTGGATATACCCGAGATGGGGGGCATATTCAGACTCATGCGAACCACCAATTGATGCATCAAACGAGATTATCGGTAACATAAAGAAAAAGCCACCCCCGTCGGCAGCGATATTTCTCTCATGTTTGATTATTTTTAACCCATATGGATCTGTCAGGTTAATCTGATTTTTTCCGATCTCATTGGGAAATGATGGATGAGCAAGAAGAGTTACATTCTGATCATAGACTGAGATGACGGCCCCTTGCCGGGTGTAGAGCCCTCCACCGTTCATAATCCCATCAATTCCCTTATCAACACCATGATCAGCCATATATCGGACGGTCTCATTGACAAAGCTGACCAGGTCTTCAGGAGTCTGAATAATATCATCTGACGCTCCTGAGACCAACCCCGTTCCAACCCCCAGAACCAGTATGAGGACGAGGATCCTATACACCACTTCGAAATGGTTCAACATAACGATACATCATCATGTGGCTGGATAAGGATTTGGACATCCTCAATCGGCCATCGTTTCAGCAGACACAACACAAGGATATGAAGAACTGAGGGAGACCCAAGAACGTATTATCTCTCATCAATTCTCCCATCTACAAACCGTATCAGCCGATCAAAGTACTCCTCATGCCAGGGTTCATGGGAGACCATCACCACGGTCTGCCCTTTCTCTTCATTCAAACGCCTGAAGAGATCCAGGATCGTCCGTGATGACTCGGTATCCAGATTCGCACAGGGTTCGTCAGCAAAAACAATTGCCGGGGTGTTCATAAGGGACCTGGCGATTGCAACCCGTTGCTGCTGCCCACCAGACAGTTCACGACGAAGATGCCCGGCCCTGCCGGAAAGACCGACTTCGTCAGCAAGCTGTCCGGCACGGTCCATCACATCAGTATAGTCCTGTGAAAGACCGAGAGCTGGAATGGCAATATTCTCCACCACCGTCAGATTTTCAATCAATGCATAATCCTGAAAGACATACCCCATCTTCTCTAGTCTGAACCGGGACCGGTCAGTCGCTGTCATCTCTGAAATATCAGTACCGTCAATCATGATAGTCCCTGAGGTCTGCCGATCCAGCAATCCGACCAGATGGAGGAAGGTGGATTTTCCACTCCCGCTCGGCCCAATTACCCCGATAAACTCTCCCTTCTCAATCCTGACCGACACTCCTTTCAGGGCATGAACCTGCACATCCCCCATTGTATAAATCCGGGTCAGAGAATCAGTTTGTATCATCAGCCATTTACCAGTGAGAGAATCTCTTCCCGGGTTGCCCGCTCAGCCGGAATAAACCCGGCAATCAGGGAGACGATACCAAGTATTCCCAGAGATGGGATGAGAATCGTGAGATCTGAGATCGGATACACCATCCCTGCCGGGAAATGAAGGGGATACGCCCGAAAATACCGGCTGATGATCTCAAAGATACACAGACCGACAAGTGATCCAAAGCAGAAGATAAACCCAACCTGGGCTAGATAATTTCGGATAATTATCCGTTCAGGTATTCCAATTGCTTTTAAGATCCCGATCTGTCTCCGCTGATTAATCGTGTTAATATACACGATGATAAATATCACAATACTCGCAATCACCAGTGAAAACACCATCATAATAGAGCTCAGAAGAGAGAAACTTTTAACAGCATCACCGATAAGTCCCTCACCCTTCTCTGATACAGTCTTGATCTTATCATCGATCCCAAACTCCATCAGCCGGATCTTCAGAGCTGTCTTATCAGATTCGGCATAACTTCGAACCAGAATCTGGGAAGAGTGATCAGAATTCCCAAGGATGCGTCCCATCTCCTTACGGGTAATAAATCCATCATTATCAGCCTGAATTGAGCCGGTTTCAAAAATACCACCTACGGTCATCGTCCTGACCACCCCATTCTGAAAAGCGACGGTCACCGAATCCCCCGCATGCACACCGCCGAGTGACTCTAATTTGTCCTTCTTTTCATCATCATGACCGGCGAGATTGGCTCCCAGCAGGATGGTGTCGGTATCCCCGTCTGAGAGATACCTCCCTTCGGTAATCTTCCGGCTCGTCTGGGTGACATCACGCTCATCAGACGGGGTTATTGCTATCACCCCACGAGATAGTGTTTTTTTATCAGAGGTAATAGATGTGCTGACCATTGTGTGTGACGATACTGCATAGACCCCCGGTATCCGCCTGATCTTTTGTATCATACCTCCAGTATCCAGGAGGTACTGATCCTCATCCTTTGGCTCAACGACCAGATCTGCATATTGATAATCAATGATCTGCTGGTTATAGGCTCCAATAATCCCGGCAGTCAGAGAGGGCATAAAGACCATTAGTACAAATGACAAGGCAATGATAAGGATCGTCAGAATGAGAGTCCCTTTGTTTCCCCTTCTGATATCTCTGGATGCAAGATAGAGAGGAAGGGAGACCTTCCTCATCCCTTCTTCTCCTTGCGACTCTGTTGAAACAGAACGGCACAGACACCGACAAGGATGAGAATAACCAGGATCTGGAGAAGAGGCAGCTGGTTCCTGGTGCTAATCGTGATACTGAGGGTGTCATGGAGGTCAATACTCTCTCCATCATCCTGCTGATGAACCGTGATAGGAATGGTCAGATCTCCGGCAGGAGGGTTTTGAAGATAAAAAACCGCCGGTGCGTCGTTATCCTTACCAATCTTGCCGACGAATGCTTCTTTTGTTCCGGCCATTGAAGTATGTATACCTGCCCGAACCCCTTCTGCGTCACCAGTCCCGGTATTCTCTATCCTGACGATGAGTGAGAATGGGGTTCCTTCCTGGATCCTGACCGGATCAGAGGTGACCGATGCAATGGCAAGAGTGGGTCTGCCCGTGATCCGGATCGGGATGATCTCATCCTGTTGACGAATGACACCTGATGCAGTGCTATACTGGATATGGCATACGATCTGCTGGATCCCTTCAGCAGCCTCAGTACTGGTTATGATCTGCAGGCTGATAGTACTCTGATCGCCCGGGCCAAGCCTGCTGATATGAGATGTCTGTGGGCTTTTCAGAGCAACCTCCTGATTTTTTGTACTGATATTTACAAAAATCTCACTTGCAGCAGTCTCGCCAGTGTTATGCAGAACCAGGGATCCTTCAGCATTTTCTCCAGGGATTACAGCATCTGGAAACTGTTTATCAACCTGGATTGCAGGATTTTTCTGAATCAGACGGTCATCATTCACATTGACCGGTATGGGATACTTCAGGCTCCGACCCCCATCGGTAGCGATATGGAGTTCAGGAAAATAGATGCCCGTATAATCCGGAGCCTGGATTAGAAATGTCAGAGGCATCGACTGGCCTGGCCCAATCTCACCAACCCTCCGGTAATCCCCTGAATCAACCCGAAGGCCATTGCCAAAGAGATAGACATCAGAAAGATATACGTTGATATCATTGGTAGTTGTCACCGATTGCCCACTGCCGGGCACCCCGGTGGATGTGATCGATGCTTTTTGTGCAGTATTGGTAACGACAACCGTTATCATTGCTGTCCCTCCAGGCATGATCACTTCTGGCTGAACCTGGTATGATGAGACTACAATGGTCGGCTCACTTGCAGTTACCATTCCGATGATCCCGGTCAGGAGGATCATAACGAGGATCCATCCCGTGATAATACGGGGAACATGACTCCGTATAGTGCCTGGATTGTGGGGATTTTTTTTTGATACCATAGGACATCATTACCCTGACAATGGTGTCAGCATAATTACATATGTGTCACACCAAGGAGATAAACATTACTGACACAGGTGTCATTATCTTGTTGCACGTCGATCTGTATGATATGCCTATGGTCATTCCGGAATATAAAGAAGAGGCACAGAGAAGAATTCTGGAATCAGCAACCAAAAAAGTACTTGAGAAAGGGTATCAAAAGGTGAATATGGAGGAGATTGCCAAAGAGGCAGGAATCTCCCGGCCGACACTGTACCTCTACTTTAAGAATAAGGAAGAACTGTTTCTGGCGATAGTGACCAACCTGATCTCTGATATCGGTTCTGCCGCTGAGGAGTCACTCCTGTTACGGGCTGATAGTATGGATGGGGGGTTTTTTGATCTGGTAAATGAGCAATATGGGGATCGGTTCAATATCCTCTTTGAGATTCTGACATCAGCAGGGGTTACCCCGTACATGGCAGAGAAGATAGGCCAGCTTCATGAAGGTATCCTGCATCGGATAGCCGCACAATTCACTCGCCGGTACCCTGATGGACTGCCATCAGGATCTGATCCATACATCATGGCAAACGCGATGTTGTCATTATTTATCGGCCTGAAAGTCCGGAGCAGGCTCGGCCTTTCACCAGAACAGTCGCGGGAAACCTGGCAACTGGTAATATCAGGGTTATTCAGACCTGATAACAGATAATTCCAAATTATTCCAGATATTGAAAGGTCAACCAGCATATCGAGGGATCACCAATTCCCAGGATAAGATATTGAATTCTTATCCCCTCTCAACGTTCTTGTAAGTACTATCCCCTGCACATCATCAATACATCTAATCTGAATCATCGGGCTGATTTCAGAATGGTCCGAAATTTATCTTTAAATAGTAAAGATATTGCCAGATGACAGATCATCAGGATCTACCATCCAATACCAGAGCTTGTTCAGAATAGATCAGATA
>DATMXW010000041.1:0-3069 GCA_035561295.1 Methanospirillum sp.
GTATACTTTAGCAGGGGCCCTTGCAATAAGGTATCATCCTAATTAACTATAGAATAATCCAAATTAGTATTGTGACCGAATATCGCCCCAATAAAATAAACAAACTTACTCCCGGAGGAGCCCAAAGGGAAATAATAAAGCACGTTATTCGTTCAGGAGGCGCGTGCTATGAACCTGAAATTAGAGAGTATTTACGATACAAATTTCACATTACCGCAATAACAGGGGTTAAGAATCACTTAGAAAAATTAGAATTCGGAGGAATTCTTAAGAAGGAAAGTGCCCCAGGGATAGCTAACATATGGGCGATTAATGAAGCAGAAGATGCTTCATTCGATTACTTAAGTGACTTAATCTTAGAATCGGGATGGGATACAAACCAAGCAGATGACATCAGTGCCATCTTCGGTTCTGATATAATATATCAATTAGCAAAGTTGAAAAGTCACCAATATAGAATTTTTTTAAGTGAATATCTCCCCTGGGTCTTTAAAAAATTCATAGAAGAAGAAGTATTTACGTATGCATTAAAGAGAATGGACATTCCGAATGCTCTTTTAGACGTATATAATGAAGCAATTCGGGTATCCCCCTCATTATTTGTTACCGGTTCACTTTCAAAAGGCCATAAGTCGTTACTCACAGTAATATCTCTTTTACTTCCAGAAGGTAAAAATACAGGAAATGCGGATGACTTTGGGAAGTGGCTACTATATAACACCATTTATGCAGGATTTATTTTGGATATTACTATATATCCTAAATTAAGGGGAAAAATACTAAATTGTGCTGCAATTATATCAAAATTTTTTCTCGAATTTAAGGGAGACGATGAAATTCTATCCTATCGCATTGAAAATTACTTAAAATTACAATCTCCCGATCTTTCGTTCCTTCCCTAAGTAACCTTTTCAGATTCCAAAGCCAATTCAGATCAATCATGAACCCAATAAAAATCATAGTTGAACAACACCCTGATGGATACATCGCCTATCCAGTTGGAATGGCCGGAATTGTTATCGGCGAGGGTGATAGTTATCAGGAGGCCCTCGAGGATGTTACATCAGCCATACGGTTTCACCTTGAGACATTCGGGACTAAAGCCTTTCAGGATTATGACCTCATCGGTGCTGATATCGCTGAGGTTGTAGTCTGAATGAAGTTTCCTCATGATGCAGCATTACCAAGAGTGATCAAATCCTTGGAAAAACTGGGGTTTCAGGTGATTCGGTCCGGAAACCATATTTCAATGGAGCGGCATAACCCAGATGGGACAAAAACACCACTTACAATGCCTAGCCATAATAAAATAAAAGGCTCAACTCTCCGGATGATCTGTTCTCAGGCAGGGATTTCTCGAGAGGATTTCATTCAGGCATATGAAAACTCATCCTAGTTAGCATTCTTCTGTATGGAACACATGTACCAGATGTACCACATACAGGGGACACACACCCAACTATTTTTTAAATAATTATTCAACGAACATATGCTGATTTTTCGAAGATCTGGAATTGGGTTATGTCTCAGAAAATGAGAGAGAGATATCAGATTAGCATTTCCATGAGAGCTTTTTCAGCTGCTTCTTTGGCAATCTTAAACCTTGGATCACTTTCCCCAGTTTGGGTAATGAATTTCATCTTTTCCCCAGCCTCTGGAGTCAGAGGGGTACCGCATGCGCTACAGAAACGATGATTGAATGGATTAACTGTCCCACAACTCATACATTGTATAGGCTCGAGCTTTTTACTCACATTTGTTGGCCGACCCCTTCTCTTAACACCCATACGTTCAGCAGCTTCATCAGCAACATCATCCTCGCATAGGTGGAGGTAGGTTTTGAACATATCAGACTCTACTGACCCCCACATCATTTTCTTGATTACTGATTCTTTCCAGCCTTCTTTTATCAAATGAGTGATCCGACTGTGCCGAAATGTATGAGGAGTGATCTTTTTGGTTACTCCTGCCTTATCAGCTGCACGTTGGATTACTTTACGCAATCCGTCATATGTAAAAGGCTCAATACCCCGAGCAACGAAGACAAAAGATTCTTGCACACTAGGATCCCCCGGATATTGATTCATCCAGGTCTTTAGATACCCAAGACTATTATACAGTGGAATCGCCCTCTGTTTCCCAGTCTTGAAGTCGGTGCTTATCGTAGCATGTTCATCATGAAACCTCACCTGATACCATTGCAAGTTTCCAATTTCTCCGATCCTGAACCCCCCTTCATACAGTGTTGAAACGATAGCCTGGTTGCGAAGATTTCCAGCATGGGAAATCATGTTCATCACTTGTTCAGGAGTGAGAAGATCTGTTGCATCTTTGGTAGCTGAATCATACCCAGGTGTCTTGATAAGGCGGACTTTTTCTACTTGTAATCCAGGTGCAGATTTTCCATTCTCACAAACCCACAAACATATCCGCTTAAGTGCCCGGATGATATCTGCCTCTGAGTTTTTCTTAAACCCTGCATTCCGGATCTTATCTGCAGCTAGATATACATCAGGGGTGGTCATCTCATTGAACGGTGGAGTCCAACGTCTCAACCCAGAGATGTTACTGCATAACTTAGCAGCTCTCACATCACTGATCCCACTTGTTGCTCTAAGTTCAGCTATGAAAGCCCGTATGATCTGTTCATCGGAATCAGTAATTTCGGACGCCTTGTTTTTCCGGGCTAATGTCTTTTCTATTTGTTGCCGATATTGTTCATCAGATCGATAAAAACGTTGATTAGGGCTTTTTATAACCACACATAATAATTAATTCCCAGGGGCATTATACTTATGTTCTAATGCCGGGCTGGGGCATTTGAACCATTGGTTCACTTTTTTCTTAAATTTTACGCATAACAATACAACATTTTCCTTATACTTTCGAGTCTTTCACCCTCGGAATTCGTCTTTCATGATATCAAGCAGGTTTCAACCAGCAGTATACGTACTTGATCGAGAGGCAAAACCGTTGAACGGGTGAATGTAAAAAATAATTCGTACCTGAAATATAATATGTTGTTCTAAAATAATAGAGAGGGATTCTTGAATGAAATATGGAAACCCT
>DATMXW010000042.1:0-4331 GCA_035561295.1 Methanospirillum sp.
GAAGTAAACAATTAGTAAACTAATCCTCTCTTTTTCTTTCAATTCGATAGGATCCATCAGGGACCCTCATCTCAAATCTGGCACCAGATCCTTCAACCCCGGTTTCACGTATAGTAATGCCCGTGATCGAGAGGATCTCTCTGACCAGGAATAACCCCAGACCGGTATTCTTCCCATACCCCCGTTCAAAAACCTTCTCTTTGAGGTAAGCAGGGATACCACGTCCATTATCAGTAACCAGAATCACCATCCCATCACCCTCTGATTCATATGTCACTACGATCCGGGTTATCATCCCCCCATGTCTGATAGCGTTATCGGCAAGATTGTAAAAAACTCGTTGAAGGAGGGGATCTGCATATACAAATACTCCATTGAGGCCATTGACGCACTCGATACCTTCGGGTATGATCTCCAATATGGTTTTTTCAATGATAGCCCCAGTATCACTCCATTCAGGGGAGTACACTCCAAGATCCTGATAATCACCTGTAAATTCAATCTGATCCCGTATCGCATAGGCTGCTTTTTCCAGAAGCATGAGCATCTCATCCATATCAGGACTGATACTCATCTTCTTGACGAGAGGGAGAAGTCCAAAAAGGACGGTAATACGGTTTCTGATATCATGACGGGTAATGCTTGAGAGCAGATTAAGCTTCTCATTTGTCTTCATCAGTGCAGCTTCAACCAATTTACGCCCGGTAATATCCCTGATGCTCTCAATAGCACCAATTATCTTGCCCTTGGAATCATACAATGGATTTGCCACTGATGAGAGGAATACACAGCCATGAGCAGCTTGAGGGAAATATTCCTCAATAGAGAGGGTATCACCATGATGGGTAAGATTCTTAAAACCATGGACATCTTTGAGAGCAGGTTTGAGAATGAGGTTGATGAGCATTGGATGTTCATATCCAAAGAAAGGAATTGAATAATCAGGTAATCCCCTCCCAATAATTTTATCCGCGGGGATACCAGTTAGATCCTCCATCGCTTCGTTCCAGAGGATCACCCAGCCATCTTTATCAACTACAAAGGTAGCATCAGGCAGATGGGAAATTACTGCTCGTAACTGCCGTTGCGATTCACGGAGTGCTTCACTCTCCATGAGAATTTTCCATGCCAGTCGATGCTCAGTGATATCCTGGACGTTTAAAATCCAGTATTTAACCATCCCATCAAGGTCTCTGATAACTGTCAGATCATTGAGTGTCGGGAACCTGCTTCCATCCTTATGAATATGATCTGATTCAAAGACAAGGTGCCCAAGATTCTCTGCTTTCTCAAGGTATCTGGGGAACTCATGGTTCATCTCGGCAGAAAATAATGAAAACGCCGCAATTTCTCCCATCTCCCCAGGAGTATACCCATGCATTACTGCAAATGCCGGATTTGTGACATCAATAGTGCTTCCACTCCCGGTCATAATTCCAGTGCGGGTATTACTGACAATATCTGCCATCTTCCGAAGGCTCTCTTCCATCAGTTTTCGATCAGTAATATCAATGGCAAATCCTCGTAGACCAGTCACGACATCATCAATAACAACGGGTATTGAGTAGATGACAACTGGAAATTCAGTGCAATCCTTTCTATATCCTGCATATTCCTGACCACTTATCCGCGCTCCTGCAAGTATTGAACGCATATTGATCATAAGACGCTCCCGATCCCAGGGAGCCAGAAGCATTACTGCATCAAGACCTTCGTTAAGATCTGATTCTGAGTACCCGGTTACCATCAGGCCGAGCCGATTAAGGAACGTAATCTTTCCTTCAGTATTTACCTCAAATACAAACTCAGGGAGAGAATCTGCGAGATCGCGATACTTTTTCTCACTCTCCTCAAGTTTTTTCATGTTTTCTTTTAGCAAAGAATCAGAAGAATAGAGCTCTTCATAAGCGTCTTGCAATTCCTGATTTGCCTTCTTCAAATTCTCCTGATCAAGAACTTTATCAGTAATATCCCTTCCAACTGACTGAAACTCGATGAGATTATCATGGTAATCGAAGATGGCAACATGAGTCCATTGATGCCATCTCAACTCACCAGATGACCGAATCACCCGATACTCAACGGTCACCACCGGCGAGGCCTTACTCAGAGATGCAATATGATCAGCAACATACCTGGCATCATCGGGATAAATCTTCAGATAAATCCCTGATTGAATGATAGAATCCAGGCTCTGATTGAGGTACTGACAATAAGCCTGATTAGCAAAGAGATACTGCCCATCCAGGGTTGATCTGCAGATAAATTCGTTTTGGCCCTCCACAACTCCCTTATACCGCTGGTTACTCTCTCTGAGATCATGTTCTGAACGCGACAGGAGATCAAATACCGGGGTAATTGCCCGGGCAAGAATGGCAAGTTCATCCTCTCCCTGCTGTAGATCTTCATAACGTTCAGATGAGTCACGGTTTTTAACCCGTTCGATCAGGAGATTGAGACGTGCCAGAACCAACCGGTCAATAGAGAAGAGTGCAGTAATCGTGAAGATACAACCGATTCCAACGAGAAGAAGAACATAACTCACGATGGTGGCCTGACCCTGCTGAAAGAACTCCCTGCTATCAGTCACCATGAGAATGAAGGCCTCATCACCATTCAAATCGATGACCGGGGCATACCCAAGTATCGTATCAGAATCAGGAGTAGTAACCGATTCCTGCTTGAGTTTATCTTCTGGAGGAGAATGGTATGGAATAGCCGGAACCTTCGTGCGATCTGATAGCACAGTCAGGTTCAGACCGGTGATCCTGGATAGTGACGATACAGTAATTGGATCAAGGTATTTCCCGAATATGAGAACCCCGGCAGGAGGGCCCTCATATGTGCTTTTGAGTACCGGTTGTGATACTATCATGAGCGGGTATTCAGGCAGCGATAAATATCCGGATCTTCTGTTCACCTCATCAGGTGATAGACCATCACGCAGTGCTATTGCGATGCGACTGATTACTGATTGGGAGAGTTCGTACCGATAATGCTCTGATCTATTATACCCATATGCTGAGATGATACTTCCATTCAGATCAATAAACATGATCAGATCTATACCAAGGTTACTAAGGGTGTCAGGATTGAGATTTCGCTCAATATACTGAGGATCTTTCCCTTGAACATATCCATAGGTCTCATCCCATCCAGACCAGTCGGCACATTTGAACTCGAGGAGCGTGAGATCATATGAGAGTGCATTCACCCCTCTTATTATCGACACGTTCATATTCTCCTCTTCAAAGGTGGTATAATTACCAATCATGAATGTGTACGACAATGTCAGAAGGATCGTTACCGATGCAAAAAGAGTTAGCGCAAGAATGAGCAGGGTCTTTATTCGAAGATTCATGGTGATCCTAGCAGAAAGAGCAGAGGGGGATGAATTACCACTGCCACGATCCTATCATCCGTCCCATACAGAATACCGGGTGACACTTCCTTGTTAATGATCAGCAGGTTCAAGGGTAATATAATATCCGGATAGATCGCCAAATATATCATTTATCATGAAGACCCGAGGCATAACCAGGCGTTCATGAACAATTCCATCCAGCACCAGCGGACGCTCATTTATTGGATCCAGTGAAAGGATATCCGCCGTCTCTCCAGACTCTGGATCATGGAAGAGCAGGAGTTCGCGTCCATTATTCAGGAAGATATCTTCTCCTGAACGCTCAAGGAGAAACTCAGCAGAACCATTCATCCAGAGAATCCGGTATTGATCATCGAGAATGAGGGCAGATTTTAACGAACCGGAAATATCATGGAGTTGATCAGGTAAAAGACCACCCGTTTTTCCTTCAGTGGTTCCACAGATTTTATGATAAAGATTTATACTAACCTGAATGGTAGTATTCAGAATTGTCTGATTGACAGGTTTTACCAGAAATCCAAAAGGATCTGCTTCCTTGGCATGTCCAAGAACAGACTCTTCATCATGGCCGGTTACAAAGATAACCGGAACACTAAAGATATGAAGGAGAATCCAGGCAGTCTCAATACCTGATATCTTCCCAAGGAGATCGATATCCATGAGAACCAACCCGGGAGGTGAGAGGGCAACACGCGCAATAGCCTTCTCTCCCGAATTTACCGGCTCATCGACAACAAATCCACTATCCTTCAATATTGTCTCAAGCACCCGTGCTATGATCGGATCATCTTCTACGATGAGTAACCTGTAGTCCGCTTTAGTTTCAGCCATCAACGGGATCCTTCCTCTCAACCTTGCCGTTCATCCCCCTGAACATCCCTGCCAGTATGAATATTTATTGGAGAGTTACGGATATAGGATTAATGAAAGGCTCAACCTTAAAAAC
>DATMXW010000043.1:0-14700 GCA_035561295.1 Methanospirillum sp.
ATATATATCAAAATCCATTTTTTAAACCAGCCACAATGTGAGTCTATCCTACCCCTATCCAACCAGATCTTAGTCGTTTGGATGACCTCGAGTTCGTTTTAGAAAAGAATAAGAACATATAACTCTCCCCTGTGCGAGGTAGTGGTAAGGGGAGAATATTAGCAATAGGAATACTCGTTGCAGTATTTCTTATTATAGGAATAACTGGAGCATATCCGATAGAATCTACGGTGGTAACCACCTTCAACCGTACAGTTGTTCCTGTTGCCGTACCGTCCACTTCGTCTACACTTTTTCCCTATGAGGTCTCTCAATACTCAGAGAATGGGTATGGTGTCTGGGAGTTTGGTGAGGGACTTGGATATGAAAAAAGACTCGACCTCATTCCATCGGCAAAAATCAATACTTCTGGTCAAAAAACTGCAAATCTGTTGCGTTTCTTTGACATGACTGATATCCATATATCAGATAAAGAATCTCCAAATCAAGCGATCCAATATGGATACAAAGGGGGTCAATCATCCGGATATTCCCCAGTTATGCTCTCTACAACTCAGGTTCTCGATGCTGCTGTCCAGACGATAAATGCTCTTCACAAAGAAGATCCCTTTGATTTCGGTATTGCTCTGGGTGATGCAGCCAACAATGAACAGTACAATGAACTCAGGTGGTACATCGATGTCCTTGATGGCAAGACAATAAAGCCAGATTCAGGTGCTCCGGATGATCCTATCCCCGGACCCCTTAACGATTATCAGGATGAGTTCAAAGCAGCAGGACTTGATAAGTCAATAACATGGTATCAGGTTCTTGGAAACCATGATCATAACTGGATAGGGATGAACCCACCTGATGATTACCTGAAAGCTAACTATACCGGAGAGTATATCCTCAACATAGGTAATGTGTTCTCTGATCCTCGCGGTATTGAGAGTCGTGGGTTCTATATGGGCGCAATTGATGGTCGGACGGTGGATGGAAATATTATCGGTGTAGATAATGTATCAGAAGTTAAAGCCCCTCCCAAAGTTCTCGCCGCTGATCCGAACCGTCGTGCAATTACGGTTGACGAATGGATGGGCGAGTTCTTTAATACCTCTTCACGCCCGAAGGGACATGGATTCAATCAATCTGATGCTCAGGCAGGGGTTGCCAATTATTCTTTTGAACCAAAGTCTGACATTCCGATCAAAGTCATTGTGCTCGATGATACCCAGCCTGCGACTGACTCCAATGCAGGTGGCTATGGGCATGGTTCTCTTGATAACCAGCAGTTTGACTGGCTTGTGAATGAACTTGATCAGGGTCAGGCTGACGGAAAACTCATGATCATTGCGGCTCACATACCAATAGGGGTGGAGTCCAAGGGGTCTTCCCTGGATGAATATACAGCATGGAGCTCGGTCGCTGAGGTAACTGAGGAACAGTTGCTTGCCAAACTTCACGAGTATCCGAATCTTATCCTGTGGGTTGCGGGACATCGTCATGTCAATGCAATAACCCCCCAGGAATCACCTGATGCTGAACATCCTGAGCTCGGCTTCTGGGAGGTTGAGACCTCATCATTACGCGACTTCCCTCAACAGTTCCGAACCTTTGATATCGTCCGCAATAGCGACAATACGATATCAATGTTTGCAACCAACGTTGATCCGGCCGTCAAAGAGGGAACAATAGCAGCACAGTCGCGTTCGTATGATGTCGCGGCCTGGCAGATCTTTAACGATTCTGTACCATATCCGCCCTCATGCTCGTACAACGCAGAGCTGGTTAAAGTATTAAGTCCTGATATGCAGGAGAAGATACAGGATTTCGGAACTCCAATCATTCGATAGTCTCCTGAAATGTTATAACCTTACCGATGGTTGACTGGTCCTCTTTAATCTCTCTCTTTATCGTCTCGATGTTTTTTAAAAATTACTCTGTCTGCGCAGTGAAGACTTTTTTCCCTGTAAATATTGGAATATGATCATATGCAAAAAATTACGGCGGTCTGTTATTTTATGGTAATCTGCCTGGTTATCGGGTTTTCTACCGGATCTAATCCGAATGAATTGAAATCAGTTATTATAAAGACCGATGCAGGTCTGGTTTCCGGATTTCAACAAGACAGTCTTCAAGTTTTCCATGGAATCCCATTTGCAGCACCTCCGATTGGAGAACTACGGTGGAGACCACCAGCACCAGTAACGCCCTGGGAAGGGGTAAAGGAGACAAAAGAATTTTCTGCAGCCTGTCCTGAGCGGGTTACAGAGGGTAAGGTCCCTTCGCCAGGATTACCTTTGCTCAATATGAGTGAGGACTGTCTCTGCCTCAATGTCTGGACGCCGGCACAGGTAGCAGAGGAAAAATTGCCAGTCATGGTCTTTTTCTATGGAGGGGGATTTGTTGAGGTGGCTGGCTCCATGCCGCTTTATAATGGAACCACCCTTGCACAGAAAGGGGTCATCGTTGTTACGCCAAATTACCGGCTCGGGGCACTCGGGTTCCTTGCTCATCCCCAGCTGGATAACGAGTCTGAACATAACAGTTCGGGTAATTATGGGCTTCTCGACCAGCAGGCTGCACTGAAATGGGTTCAGAACAACATCGGAGCATTCGGTGGTGACCCGTCACGGGTGACAATCTTTGGGCAGTCTGCCGGGGCAGAGAGTACCCTCATCCACCTTGTCAGCCCGGAGAGCCAAGGACTCTATCAACAGGCAATTGTCGAGAGCGGCCCATTCTGGGCGCATGGGGCAATCATTAATGCCACTCATTCAAAAGCTGATGCTGAACAGTTCGGGGTATCGTATGCTGAAAGCCTTGGATACTCCGGCCCGGATGCTATTGCCCGTATGCGGACAGCAAGTCCCGAAGACCTGATCAATGCAACACCGTGGGTGTCATCCTCATTCTGGACCACCCATACGGTCATGTTCGAGCCAACGATTGACGGATGGATCCTTCCGGATACCATGGACAACCTGTTCCATGAGCATCGTGAAAACCCGGTTCCCCTTATGATCGGGAACAACGCTAATGACGGTACCACGCTCTCCGCGAATGCCAATATGACCGTTCCGGAGTACCTGACCTTCCTCAGGACCCGGTTCGGGAAGGATACCTATGGAGTTCTCGTTAAATATCCTGCTAATTCGACTACCGAGGTCCAGATCCGCCTGGCACAGATGATGACCGATTACGATTTCATTGACTCGGTGAAGTATGCAGCCGGTTCCATGGGAGATATCAGCCCGGATACATACCGGTACCTATACTCGTATGTCATGCCCGGACAGCCCTACGGGGCATTCCATGGTAGTGAGACCATATTGTTGTTTGGTGTTCCTGGGGGAAAATCAGATCCTGCGGTGGCTGAATACGTTGTGGATCTCTGGACGCGGTTTGCAAAGACCGGCAACCCGAACGGTGGGATGAATATCACCTGGCCGAACTACTCACGGGAGAAGGGTCAATACCTTGATATCGGGGAGGTCCCGAGCGTGAAAAGTGAGGAGAACCCGTGATCGGCAGAATGATATGACCTGAAGACTGACCTGCCTGTATGGAACTGTTATGGGTCTCCTCTTCTCAGACCCGGAAATCATCAGGAGTGGTAGCAATAATCATCGGTCTCCTCCTGCTCATCTTTTCCCCCAATATTCCGGGTTTTATTGGGCTCCTCCTCTCCTCTGTGATATTTGTGTTCTCTCTGATTATCCTCATAACTGGTATGAACGTGAAGAAAACGGTGGTTGCTCTCCCCATGATCTCGCTGGGCATTATCGGCGGTCTTCTTGGGATGACGGCTTTGCTTGCTCCGGATCTTGCGGTCTCTTTCATGGGGGTAATTCTTGGAATTGGTGTGATTGTCCTCGGCATAATCCAGCTTGCATTTCTGTCTGCTTTCGCCTCACATCAGGTCAGTCACAAGCTGCTCCTTATCGCCGGAATTATCACGGTCATCATCGGCGTATTTCTGTTATTTTCACCCCAGGAAGGGCTACGATGGGTTATTGTATTTTTCGGTGGTTATTTTATTGTGTACGGGTGCATCCGACTGCTTGGTCGTTCACCCTTCTGATCACGTTTTTTCTGTGTTCTCCTTATGGGGAGTGATGATATCCTGAATTACTGCCTTAATACGGAGCCGTAATGCTCCCTGATGCTGATACCCTTGGCTAAGAAGATTCTGTATGGTATGGAAGAACCAGGTCTTTTGATCTGCCGGTTTAGTATAATCACAGAAGGAGAAGGGGAGTAGCATAATCTGGTCCGGATAAAAACCAGGTTCCTGATTCGGAGTTATCAGAGTATCCTCCAATTCATTACAGATCCCTTCTCCTTTTAATCGTTCCATGCTACTGACCAGGATCATCTCATCAATGATACTCATATCATGGATTAGCAGGGAGAGAACATCACTCTCCTTATGGGTATCCCTTTCATCGGAAGGATCAATATCTCTTATCTGAAAACCTCTGCAGGGAGCGATCAGCATCCCGGTTGCCTGCGGGACCTGCTGACAGAAAGGGATCATCAGATACCCTGAGTTACTGCCTGATGTGAGGAGAATGAACGGGCTTATCGGTTGAAGAAGGATCCATCTGATGAACCTGGCTGGTAGGGGAATCGTTGTCCATCGGGGAGTTGTGTCGGTTTGCCTGACTCTTCTCTGCTCTGTAGATCTTCCTTCGGTGAGGTAACCAACACATGGCCTGGTCTCCAGTCTGAACAGATCGATGGCAGGTTGAACAAAAGTAACCGAAACCACTGTGGCTTCTTCTGGATGGCACCATGGACACCTGGTTTCCCCAGGGTGGTACCAATGGTCTGGATCAGAAGGACAGGAGATCAGAGATCCGAAGATCTCATCAAGAATTAAAAACCATTTCTGCTCTGATTGCTTTGACTGCACACACCCGGCTGTGTACCAGGAAATAATCAACTCTTTCAGTGGCTTTGGGAGTATCCTGATCGATGGTATCCGCTGAAATTGGGCTCGGATAATATCGGTATTTTCCCCTGAAGTTCCTTGTATATATCCTTCTATTTCCGATCGCATATGGGAATGAAGGGGGTGATATCCATCCATCAGCATCCTGAAGATAAGGATTGGAAGGTCATCCGTTCTGGTGGGATACCTCTCTTCCTGATTCAGTTCAGGGAGGTGCAGAATTCTCACCGATGAATCATGTCCGACAAACACTGAACGTTCTGTGAGCTTTACCCTGGGTATTCCATATTCTGTTGCAGAAATGAGCGCTACAGTAAGGTTTCTACAGGTTGCAATCCGGTGGCGGAATGAGAACCGGTCTCCCCATCGTTTATGACGGCTCTCCGAATCTGCTACCATGTGCCACTGCATATAGGTGTGAGGATCTAACCCGGTGATCAGCCATCCAAACCCTTTATCACCTTCGGTGTGGATTCTGGCTATCGGTACAACCATTGATGGAGGCAGTTTCTGCCGATGTACCGTCTCGTAGGTCCCTGATCGTGGGGCACATTGTTTATTGGATTTAAGTACTGCTAATACTCCCGTTAGATCAGTATCCCATATGGTTTCTTCTGATGTATGGAATATACACTGATTCAGGGTCACTCTTTTGGTTCCACTTAGGTTTCCATCTCCGGGAAGGGGAGATAGGGGATGTGAGATCTGGTTCTGCGTTTCTGCTTTAGATGGTGAACCTGATCTCCGGTCCACGAGACCGAGATATATGTGAGGTTTTTTCTTTTTTGGAGAGGTCATCAGGCTGCTTAATACTGATTTCCAGCGTGATGGATCAGGCCGTGCTTTAGGTTTTTTGTGCCCAACAACGAAGACTTCGTGGAAGAGCTCCCTAATCGGGGCTGGCACTGAGGAGTATGGTGGTGCATAACCGGGTGGACTGACACCTGAAATTCGGGATTCGTAGGCGAAATACCCGCGAAGTATCTTATCTGTTGTTGCTGGGGCGTCTTCAACCAGCGGCCCCTTTGACTGATAGGGATGAGCACCCTGCATGAGAAATCTGAAGACAAGAACTGCGAGGGCGAACCGGTCACCATACTGCCGATCTATTCCTGGGTTTACAAATGAACCATCCAGGTGCTCAGGGGGCAGGTATTCACCGGTCCCGACATGACTTTGAAAAACTCGTCCTGTTATAATATCCCTGATCTGAAATGAGTCAGTGTCTATCAGGATGAGATGCCCATCAGGATGTACAAGAAGATTATTCTCCCTGAGATCTCCTATACAGTGCCCCGCTTTATGGACTGCTGCTACTATCGATGAGAGGGCTGCTGCCATAGCAATCGTCTCTGCTAAACACCGTGTCTCTCCAGTTGGCTGGTCGTACCACATATGGGCAGGTGAGTATGAATCCGGAATCCTTGGCATCAGGTACCCGATAATTCGTTCTCCCCTGGGAAGATCTGACAGAAGTGTTTCTGGCCAGGTTAGTCGGTTTTTAACATCTCTCGGAAGTGGGCATCTCACCATTGCCTTGAGTTTCTCCCCGATTTCAGGTGTGAGCCGGTGCGGGTGGAAGATCTTTGCACACCGTGCACTATCATTGATGAGATGGAAGATCTCTCCTTCTCCTCCTGAATGGCCAGATGAAACAAGGGTGTACGCTCGACCGTTCTGATCATAGGTGATGAGTCTCTTCCTATTCGTCAGGCGTGTCCTGGTTCTGATCTTTCTTGGTGGGATTACTCGTTTCTTCGCAGGTGATACCTCGATGACAATGGTATCTTTTCCAGCATTGGTTATCACGGGGAGGGTGACCGTAAGGGTCTCTTCTGGAAGGTCCCTGGTATCTATCCTGAGTGTTATTCTAGTGCTGGTCTCGACCGGAAATATCGAGGGTATGACCTTCATCCAGTTGACCGGAGACGGGATCGTGCCGCGAAGAATCCCGACGCCCTTATTCTGAATAATACAGGATTCCTCAATGATTCCTCTCCTGTTCCAGGAACAGTGCAGGTGTGAAGGCGATATTACCAGTTTGGGTCCGGGCCCGATTCTAAAATGTAGGCCAATCTCTATCTCTTCAGTCCCCCCATTTGTCTGTACACGAATCCTTCCCACTGGGTGAAGGACTGGTGGGATTGCAGACGTTTTGAGGATAATGGTGACCTTCTGGCAATCCCTCGTCCAGATTGTTTTATTTTTTACTTCAATCCATGCAACATCGGATTCAATCCGGCCGGTCAGAGGCCCTTTTCCTGCATTGCGGATCATCAGGTCATACGAGATATCATCTCCCCTTTTCAGATTGCAGAGGTGGGGTTGCTTCTCATCAATCAGGAGAATTGGGGATGGCTCAGGATGTGCAATGTACTTGATAAGGAGTTGCTCATTGCCCCCATTTGTTACAAAATGTATTCGTGCCTGATCTGAAGATCCTGGCACCAACTTGTCAGGTCTGATCTCGAATCCATATTGAAGGATGAAAGGAGTCTCAAATGTTGGCTTAGTGATGATCACCCAGGGAGTATCTGAGGTAACCGTCCCCTTCAGCACCCCGGCTCCTTCATTCATCAGGGTGATGTGTTCTATCCTGATTCCGGCCCCTGATGGGATGGTTACTCTCTTTTTATCAATCCTGAGTCTGGGAACCGGGCCACCCGAGGCTGTTTGCATGAATTATCTCCGATCAGATTTAGCCCCTGAAATGAGGATTACCAGAGTTTTATCGTCACCTGAGAGTTCTTGCATTCGTGATGAATGGAGTAGACTGGTAATATCATCAACCGGGTCTATACCTGATCTCTGTTTAGTATCTATGAAAGATATGAGTGGGAGAATAAAGGGCTCATAGGGGATCAGATTCCCACCATTTCTGATGGCAAGAGCACCCTGGCACCCGTCTGTTGCAAGGATGCATCCGCAGGCCCCTCTCAATTCAGATACCCGCATATGCTCCTCCCAGTCATGCTGCACCAGGCATGCAGTTTCGTTTGCATATTCAGATGGGCCGGGTTCTGATAGGATGAGTGGTCCCCCCTCTCCAAGGCCTATTGCAATCCCGTCACCAATATGAGCAACAGTCAGATCATTCTCTGATACTACCAGAACTATCAGGGTCGATGCAAGTTCAGCCGGATTAATCCCCATCTGTGCCGCGAGTGATACGACTGCCTCATGAGCCTGCCTGACTGCCCTGATTGCCAGATCGCGAAGGTCCGTTATGGTGATGAACGACTGATTATCGGGACTCTGGATAAGTGCCTGGCATGCTGCATTAACTGCTGCCCAGGCTCCGACCTCTGCGACTGCCCCACTGGAAAGACCATCAGCCACAGCAACCATGGAGACTGAACATCCCGGTCTGGTAAAGAATGACCATGCATCCTGACAAGGTTGCCCGTTCTTCTCATGACGTCTTCCCCTGACACTGGATCCTGATATGAACAACCTGCTGTTCAGGGGCGATGAGAGGGCACTTTGTTCCAGTCTTTTTGTATAATCAGAGTGGGACAACACCCCACCCATCCGGCCCGGTAGGGTTCTCCAGATTAATCTGTTCACCGATACGGGAGTCTGATATCTTTGCAAGGCTCCGGGAGAGCCAGAGGAACATCTCTGACCAGCGTGCTTCTTTGAGCTGGAGGGGAGTGCGGTTCGGGGGGGATAGATCGCGCAGAACCGACATATTGGCCTGATCAACACCCAGTGACCAGAAGAGGAATTTCCTGTCTGCTTCCCCTTCATGGATAGCAGTCTTCACCTCCTCCCATCTGGCATCTCCCCGATGCATATCAGTCGGTTGTCCATCAGTTACCAGAAATATCCAGGGCCGGTAATAGTCTACCCCAATCTCCCGATATTCATTTTTTCGCTGCTCGATAAGCCTGATTGACTCTAGAATCGCAGCCCCCATCGGGGTGTATCCCCCTGCCTCAAGAACAGGTGGTTCGAACTGTGATATTCCGGTGAATGGAAGAACTGTCTCAACAGAACGGCCAAAGGTGATAATTGCCAGATCTATTCTTTTTGCTGCCAGATCATCCTCAAGCAGTTCATTGGCTAATATATTGAGTCCTTCATTGAGCTCCGCAATCTTAACCCCTTTCATCGAGGCAGACGTATCAAGGACAAGGATTGTAGCGCAGTGAGGATGCTGGGGATAGGGGATATCAACAAGGTGCTCGAGGGTTTGTGTATCCATCAGTTCAATCTTGTCTGCCCGAATGAAAAGTCTTCCGCCTTAATCGATAGCGGTGTTATTATCCGGGAGCAAAGGCATATATGCTATATGAATCTTCTGCTCGGAGTTGGTAATGCTCTCCTTGCTGATGACGGAATCGGGTGTCTTGTTGCAGATCGTCTCCATCATCCTGAGTGGACTGCATTCATCGCTGGTACTGTTCCTGAAAATTTTACCCGGAAGGTGAGAGAGATTCAGCCGGTTCTCCTTGTGATTATTGATGCTGCGATGATGGATCTCCCTCCGGGAAGTATCAGAAGAGTGCCCCTGGACCGGGTAGCTGATGTCGGGGTGGGCACTCATCAACTCCCTCTTGATGCGTTCTGCTCGATTATTGCCTCCTCATGTGGGAGTATCATGATAATCGGGATACAACCTGGCATTGTAGGCGTTGGGGATGAGATGTCAGATGCGGTTTTGAAAGCCGGTGATGAGCTGTTGGATCTGATCCAAACAGGGAGTCTCTCCTCTATCAGGGAGTTTGGCAGTGAGGCACGGATATGTAAGAATAATAAGGGTGAACGATAAATGAAAGAATATACTCATCATAGAAGGAGGAGAGCTGATGGATGATTATAATATCAGTAGTGCGGATATGGCTGAGATGGCCTTAGCCCAGGCGGTTGATGAGCATATCGATAATAGTAAGGAGACAATAGATCGCATCTCATCATTGGAGGATCTGATCAGAGGATGGAACACAGAAGACATCAGGGTAATTAAGGCACTTGTCGCTGAGATGCGGGTCCTACTCCAGAAACATTTTCAGGTTCAGATTGAGAATTTTATCAATATGGAGGCAATTCCGTCGTTTAAAGTGCCTGATCAACTCAGAAAGACCTATCGAATCATTGCTGCTGATAAAAAAGGATATGTTCTCTATGGTCATGAGATGGATAAGATCGCCCATATCAATAAGATAACCGAGCATTACCAAAAGAAGGTTGCAGCAGCGAAATGCAGAGAAGAAAAGACTAAAAAATAATTATGGAGAGATCTGTGGAAGGAATTCTATATTGATCCCAATATTGCCCCCCGGTATCTGTGCTTTCAATCATTGACGACTGTAACAATGAGCCGTTAGGTTGAACGACTCACACTACGAATGTAGTACCAATATGAATAATCAGACGCTTCGTTCTCTTCCACTCCTGTTTGGATCTATTGCTCTACCTCTTATTATCGGTGCCCTCGGATCGTTCTTCACGGTTGCTTCATTATCAGACTGGTACAGCACCCTTGCAAAACCCTGGTTTAACCCCCCAAACTGGGTATTTGGGCCCGTCTGGACGGTCCTCTATATCCTTATGGGTATATCCCTCTGGCTGATCATAAGGAATGGGATTAGAGATTCGGATGTTCGGTTGGGAACTCTCTTTTTTGGACTTCAACTCCTGGTTAACCTGCTCTGGTCGCTTATCTTCTTTGGTATGAGATCTCCTGCAGGGGGTCTGGTGACGATCCTGGTCCTCCTGGTTTTCATAATACTAACCATCCGAGCATTCAAGATTGTATCACCCTATGCAGCCTACCTTCTCATTCCGTACCTCTTCTGGACTGTGTTTGCAACATTGCTCAATGCAATGCTTGTGATCCTGAACCTCCCCGGTTCCTGATCTGCTCTCTCCTTTTTACTGATCCTGCAGCAAGAAATATATCTTCCAGGGGCGCCGGGATTCTTCAGAATTTATGTATCTGGGTTGATAGATTGGTTCATATGCTTTGCGGATGAGATAAATAGATCGAATCGACATGGAAGCTGAAATTCTTACAAAAGGAGGTATGCTGATCAGGGGGATTTTTGCCCTGATAATTGGTATCCTTTGTTTCTTTCTTCCGATTGAGATGCAGGCGGTTATTGCGTACATTATTGGTATCTTCCTGCTGATCATATCGCTGGTAACTGGAGGGATGAGCATCAGTACACACCAGCCAGGGCGTATTCCTGTTCTCATTCTCTCAATGTTTGGGGTTATCGCTGCGGTACTGACATTTATATCTCCGTTTGTGATGGTGATAGCAGTTACACTTTTGATTGCAATCTGGGCCTTGGTAACCGGGGTCGCTGAGCTCTCGCTGGCATTTGCACTCAAAGATATGCCGTTTCGGGTCTTACTGGGAATAAATGGGTTTATTTCGGTACTCTTTGGGTTTCTTATCGGATTAGCTCCAATCCCTACACAGGGATCTATGGTGCTCATCATTCTGCTCGGGATCTACTGCCTGGTGTTTGGAATCATCAGTGTTATTACTGGTCTTCTCATGAAGAAAGGAGACCTTATAATCGCATAAGAAGAACCTTGAAAGCCGTAGAATTACCCCCCGGATGAGGATCACTCATCCCCCATTTTGCTCATTTTTTATCTGGCTAATATGTTCTAACTGGATACCCCGGCTATCATGCCACATCTATTGTGATACAACCATTTTGTTAACCATTCTTTATCTTCTGACGGTGGTAATAATCCATCACAACTACCATCTGGGAAGATGCACAGTACTGCCTCATCCCGGTGATAGGGCTCTACCATGGATGATTGGATGAGCAGTTTTTCAGATTAAACGTGAATACGAATGACATCTATACAATTTAATGTAGCAGTAGTGCTTCTGCTCCTGTTCGGAGTAGTATTTGCGGGGTGCACGGTGACATCAGATTCTCCTCTTCCTCCCCCGCCTCCGGGTGATAATAAGGGGGATGGTATGATGGCTCCGCCAGGTGGGAATCAGGCTTCCTCGAATTATTCACTGAGTGGTGTATATACGGTTGATGGTGATACCCAATCAGCATCTGACAGAACCTATACCTCGGATACCACTGATCAATCAGCAATCTATGTTACCAACGGTGGTACGTTAACCCTGAATAACCCGGCAATTTTTACTACTGGAGACACATCATCATCTGATGCCAGTAGTTTTTACGGGCTGAACGGGGCTATACTGGCCAATAACGGGAGTGCTGTTAAGGTCTTTGGGGGTAGTATATCCACCACCGGGTCCGGGGCAAATGGGGCAATACCCACTGGGACGGGCACATCAATAACCCTCTCTGATCTCACCATTACGGCATCAGGAGATGGGGGCCATGGGGTGATGGCAACACTCGGCGGATCCTTGACCCTTACAGATGTGGATATTACAACAACAGGAATCCATGGAGCACCCATAGCAACCGATCGAGGCAGTGGAACCGTCAATGTAACGAGGGGAACCATTTACTCATCAGGGGCAGACTCTCCTGGAATATACTCAACTGGCCTAATTACGATTCGTGATGCAACCATAAGATCAGAAGGCACAGAGGCTGCGGTCATTGAAGGGTTCAACTCTATTCATCTGGATAATACAACCTTATCCGGGGGTGTGGAAAAGACCGGTGGTATAATGATCTATCAGAGTTTTTCTGGTGATGCTGAGACTGGCACCGGAGTTCTAACCATGAACAGGGGCTTCTATTCTTCAACAGCTGGTCCGGCATTCTTTATCACAAACACAGATGCGAATATCACCCTGACTGGAGTTACTGTCACCACCGGATCTGATACGCTGATTAAAGCGGCAGGTACATCCCGCTGGGGCACTGCCGGGAGAAACGGCGGTTTCGTTTCCTTTACTGCTGATGGCGAGACCCTTACGGGTTCACTGATCACCGATGAGATCAGTTCGATTGTTGCCAATCTGAAGAACGGCACATCCCTGACTGGCGCTATTAATACATCATCTCTCAGCCTTGACTCAACCAGCACCTGGATAGTTACCGGGGATTCTCATCTGACTTCCCTGACCGATCCTGATGGGATATCAGGGGATACCATCACTAACATCATCGGGAATGGATTTACTGTGACCTATGACACGGATCTCCCTGAAAATTATCCTCTGGCTGGGAAGACCTTCTCTTTAAAAAATGGAGGAACTCTGCGACCACAATAAGATCGAAAAAAGATGGTATGAGGGGGTACCTCCCCTATTCCCTGAGTTAAATTGGATCAAAGATAAATGCTGAATTGAGATAATCAGCGCCGGAGCAATTTCTTTTTTTGACCCTTGTGGGGATAATAACCAGTCAGCGCTCTCCGAGAAACCCTCTCATCGTCGATATCCTCCTGTTTATGGGTATGTAGAAAGCAGGGAGATGGGTGTCAAAATTACGATTATCACGCCCATGATGTCAGAGGAAGGCTAACCCGATATTTGATAGTACTGAGGTTATCTGAGGACGGGCGTTCGCTGTGGTATTTTGGCCGTTCTTCAGATTATCCTCCGAAGAGGTATTCTGACTCCTATTATTCAGCATTTTAGAAGTGAGCACATGGATAAATACCAATAGCCAGAAAAAGAGAGCGATGGAAATGAGTTCAACCTTTCAATTCATCAGCAGTATCACGGGTGTCCTGATTCTCATTGTAGGATTCACATTTCACTGGGTTGGTCAGATCATATCACTTGTAAATCGGGGTCTTGCGATCAGATTTGGTATCTGGGAGAAAGACAATCTGCCTGAGTATGAGGTGTACGAGGACGCGATGGCTTATGCCGATGCAATTCTCGGTTGGATCTATGGGGTTGCCGGTGTAGGTCTGGTACTCGGGGCTCCCTGGGGCTTTACCCTTGCCTGCATTCCCGGGGTTGTTCTGCTGTATCATAGCTTGTGCTTCTGGTTCTGGACCCGGAACCAGATGAGAGCTGGTCATCAGACTGCCTTTACTCGAAATCCTGCAAGGATTGTGTGGTTTCTGGCAAATTGTATCACCGGTGTGCTTGCTCTTTCAGTAGCATGGGTGGGAAGGTAATCAGGATCTGATAAGTAAAAAATGTCCCTGTTTTAATAACTCTCCTTTACGCCAAATTTAGGTCTATTTTTGAAAAAAAGAGTTTGGGAAATAAATAGATTTCGGATGAGATCTGAATTCCGAGTATTCGGATCCAAAATCTTCATTACTTCAGATTGATTCGGTGGCTCATCTCTTTGGGTTTAGGCTCGCGTTTTGGGATGGATAATTGGAGTATTCCATCCTTCATTGTTCCCTCTGCTCTTTCAGGATTCACTTCTTCAGGGAACCTGATGTCACGCTTCCAGGATGAGTAGTATCGTTCACGATGGAGATAATTTTTCTCCTGTGATTCTGATTTCTCATCCTTATGTGCTCGAATGGATATACCTGCGAGGGTAATGTTGACTTCAACATCTTCTTTGGTCATCCCGGGAAGTTCAACCTGGATCCGGTAATGATCTCCTTCATCGATCAGATCCAGCGGGGCATATGATGTTTTCCTTCTATCAGAGAGATCCCAGGGAGAGAATTCAGCCGGAAAATATGGCATCATAAGACTATCAAAGGATCTTCGAAAATCATCAAAGATTGAATCAAAGTTTTCGAAGAATACCGATCCAGATCTTCTCACATCATCTGGATTGCCTTGTGCTGCTGGAATAATTTCTGTACCTTTGTTACGTTTGAAGAGAGTCATGTTTTGATCCCTCCTTACAAACTTTAAGTTAGTTCTAATA
>DATMXW010000044.1:0-5705 GCA_035561295.1 Methanospirillum sp.
CAGAGATTTTCAATTTACTCCTTTATTCGGCTGCTCTCGCTTTCGTTCTTTACTGTGCTTGCCGGACCGGTCATCGGATATCTCATTCTTGTAGAACTGACAAAAATAGTTTTACAATAAATATTCGGTAATTATTGAAAGACAACGAGGAATAGACTCCCGATAATTCTTCTCTCAAAATTTAAAGAATTAAAATGGGGTCAGATCAGGGTTTGACCTGGATTATCCCTCATATGGTCCTGACTCCTGACATACTTTTATTAAGATGATTGATAATCTTCATACTATGGAGAGGTTGAAGGTTGTTTTGATCTGTCTTATTTCACTCACCTTTGTTACTGTATCCTTGGGATGCACGACCTTTGTGGTGACTGATGAAGCTTCGGATGATGGATCGGTATTTGTAGGGCATTCTAATGACGGATTTGGTACAGGTCTGGTTTATAATCGCATTAGGGAAGATATGGTTGCATTCCGGCATGTTCCTGCTAAAGATCATCCGGATGGAGACACGAGATCAGTAGTATACGACCCTAATAGTGGGGGAGAATTTATCGGTGAAAAACCAGCATCTGAAACCGAGACTGAGGTAATCGGAGAGATTCCTGAGGTTTCCCACACGTATGCCTATATTACCGGAAGTTATGGAATCATCAATGAATATCAGTTGATGAGTGGTGAATGTACAGATTATGCAAAGATCCATCCCGGTGCCGAAAAAGGAAAACGTATATTTTACAGTTCTGAACTTTCAAATATTGCCCTTGAACGATGTAAAACTGCGAAAGAAGCGGTTAAACTCGTTGGTTCACTTATCGATACCTATGGATATTATGGAACTGGTGAAACGCTGATCTTTGCTGATCCGAAAGATGCATGGGTTATTGAAATGTGTGGGGGAACCCCTGACGGAACCGGTGGATACTGGGCGACAGAACAGATCACACCGGGACACGTTTTTGTTGCAGCAAATGAATTCCGGATTCGTGA
This sequence comes from Methanospirillum sp., assembly GCA_035561295.1. Taxonomy (GTDB): domain Archaea; phylum Halobacteriota; class Methanomicrobia; order Methanomicrobiales; family Methanospirillaceae; genus Methanospirillum. The sequence goes on from DATMXW010000044.1 coordinate 991, forward strand.
ACTCGATCCAAACAATCCTGGCCAGATATTTGGTAAAAATCTGCAAATAGATGCCGAAAAGATGGGGTGGTACAACCAGTCAGAAGGAAAGATTGATTGGTGTAAAACGTTTGGAATTGGAGAATATTCTCATCCATACTACTCTCAAAGTAGAGTATGGAGAATTATCGACCGGCTTGCTCCGTCACTTCATCTCTCACCATACGTTGAGGGGCCTTTTTCAAAAGAATATCCATTCTCAGTAAAACCTGATGCCCCGGTGAATATCACGAATTCATTCTCCCTCTTCCGTGACCACTATGAAGGAACGGTATTTGATCTGACTACCGGACCTGCAGCAGGTCCGTTTGGGGATCCATACCGGGTATGGGGTCCATTTGACCTGCATGATGCACCCTATGAAGGAGAACTCAAACCTGGATCCTGGGCAAGGCCGATCTCGACAGACCCCTGTGGATACTCGTATGTCTGTCAGGGGCGGGCAGATCTTCCCGATATTATCGGAGGGATCTGTTGGCTGGGTATGTCTTCACCTTCAGAAACCTGCTATGTCCCATTTTACGCAGGCATTTACGCGATGCCGGCTCCCTATCGCAATGGGTCACACTGGAGTTTTGACCTTAACACGGCATTTTGGCCATATGAGCTCCTGCAGAACTGGGCAAGACTCATGTATGACCATATTTCACCGGAGATTAAAGCTGAACAGACACGTCTGGAAGGAGAAATGATTGCCCGTCAGCCGAAGATTGAAGCACGAGCAGTGGACCTTTACAACGCTAATATATCTGCTGCCCGTGTGTATCTGACTGAATATTCAGATAAAACTGCTCAGGAAACCCTTAATTCATGGATGAATCTTGCCGGAAAGATAATTGTCACGTACCGGAATGGAAATTTTAATGATGTTCAAAATAAGAGCATCTCAAATATTGGATATCCAGACTGGTGGAATGAACTGGCAGGTTACCAGTATGGACCGCGGGTGTATGATGTTGAGGGATTGAGATCTATTCCTAATGTTACTTACACCGGAAAAACTGCCACCATTACCGAAGATCCGATCACCTATATCAGAAAAAACCAGACCTGATATTCATAATTGATATATGTGATTGACAGCATCCATCATCGTCTCTTTTTTGATTCGTTTCGCTCTACAATGTTAAGATCAAACGAAATACCCCAATTTCTTTCTGATTCAAGCTTGACATTGGAGAGAGAAAACCTTCATAAGCCAGCTGCCGGGCAGTTTGGCCCGAGGATAGGATGCGGTAAGAGATCTCTGGAAACGTTATACAAGACCACGCTCTTGAAAAACTTCCTGGGAGGCAAACAGGGTATCAAGAGTTGCCCGAAACCAGCATAGGCACTCATGGTGTTGATGATCGCGATGAAACTGCAGGAAGAGGTCCTCTAACTCCATGATAGTACAAAAGAACATGGTCAGGTAGTAAGGTACTTAATAGCACATCGGTATCCGTTCTGTTCCTATCGACTGGATCACCACCTGAGAGAGGTAATTCATCGAGTCGTTCTCATAAAAATAGGTCTGATATTTCGAATGAAGTGTGATACTATAGGACTTACGCAATGGTGGGTATGCATATAAACTGCCGAAGGTCGAAGGGATTAAATTCACATAAAAATTAATTTTTATTGAGTGACAAAATCATAGTGCTGCGTAAGTCCTATACTATCTTTCTGCTCTCCTTTCTCGCCCTGTGATCTCTTACCTGTCAGAACTGGTACGACATCGATATACTATTATAATATTGTAACATTACAATACTGTATGAGTAGTATCTCAAACATGGAGACCGCCCTTCTTGGGTTACTCTCAGAAAAGCCCATGTATCCCTACGAAATCGAGAAGAAGGTCGTAGAACATGACATGCGGTACTGGACTGAGATCTCTCTCTCCTCCATCTACAAAGTACTTGAGAAACTGGAGAAGAAATTCCTCGTTGACGTCAATCTCACCGTGACCGAGACAAACAAAGTCAAAAAGATATACACCCTCACCGAGAAGGGAGATCGTGAGCTGAAAGAGCGAATCGTTGAGATCATGTCAGAACTCGAGATCTCGATATTCCAGATCGATCTGGCCCTGGCCAACCTTCACATCCTTACCCCGGCTGAGGTAAACGAGGTCATGGCCAAATACATCACCTCAATTGATTCCCGGATCACGTGTTATCTCGAGCTGGAACAGTATCTGATCGAACATGAATGCGAAGTTGGCAACATTCACCTCTCCCGGAGACGACAGTATCTGATCCGGGCTGAGCGGGAATGGGCCCAGCAATTTCTTGAAGAATACAACGCTAAAAAAGGGTATACTCCTGACTCACACTCAGGCGAAGAGGGCCGGGGAGAATGAATCAGGCGATCCGGATCAGCGGAGCCAGGGTACATAACCTGGATAATATCACCGTTAGCATTCCCAAACATCGGATCGTAGTCGTTACCGGGGTATCAGGGAGCGGGAAATCATCACTGGTATTTGATACCATCAGTGCTGAAGCACGACGGCAGCTCATCGAGACCTTTGGAACCTTTGAGCGCTCCCGGCTCCCAAAGATCAGCCGGCCTGATGTGGATGAGATCATCAATCTCTCCCCGGTCATCGTTATCGATCAGAAACGTCCCGGACAGACCCTTCGGTCAACGGTGGGGACCATGACCGAACTCTACACCTATCTCAGGCTTCTCTACTCCCGGTGTGGAGATCCGGTAATCGGCGGATCAAACCTCTTTTCATTTAACAATCCGGATGGGATGTGCCCTGAGTGTTCAGGACTAGGGCAACTGATGGTGATTGATGAGGATAAGATCGTTGACCGGAGAAAGTCAGTAGCAGACGGGGCGATTCTCCACTCCCAGTACAAAAAAGGAGGGTATTACTGGAATTCCCTGATGAATGCCAGGCTGTTTGATCCCTATGTGCCAGTCTGCGATTTGAGTCCGCAGGATCTATACAATCTGCTGTATCTCCCGCAGACCACGGTTACCGGGGAACGGTTTGGCGAGCAGTACAATGCATCATATGAAGGGGTCATCTCCCGGTTGAAAAAGACCTATATCAATAAGGAAGAGAATTCTGATGCGTACACGCAGTTCTTCAGGTATGAGATCTGCCCCCACTGCCAGGGGACCCGCCTCAATGAACAGGCACGAACTGTCAGGGTTCAGGGAAAAACCATCCCTGACATCGTCTTTCTTGAACAGCCCGAACTTCTGGGGTTCCTTGAGACGATCCACCATCCCTATGCATCCCCGATTGTTGCAAAGATGACGATGATATCCCGGTACCTCATTGAGATCGGGGTCGGGTACCTCTCCCTGCACCGGACCGTTGCCACGCTCTCGGGTGGTGAGGCTCAGCGGGTCAAGATCGCAAAGCAACTGGACTGTTCCTTAGTTAACCTCGTGTATATCCTGGACGAGCCCAGTATCGGTCTCCATCCCCGGGATATCGGGAATCTCATCAGGATACTGGGTGAACTGCGGGATAAAGAGAATACGGTCCTGGTTGTTGAACATGACCCGGAGGTGATCAGAGCGAGTGATTATGTGATCGATATCGGTCCGGGCGCCGGAACACAAGGGGGGAGAGTTCAGTTCAGCGGAACAGTGGATGACCTGGTCCGGTCAGATACCCTGACTGCCCGGTACATGAACCAGACCGACATTCGCGTCTGTCAGCGGAGAATCCCAAAGGGAACTTTTGAAATCAGAGATGCTTCCCTTCATACCCTGAAACATATCTCTGTGGATATCCCTTGCGGCGTCCTGGTCTGTGTCACCGGGGTTGCCGGATCCGGGAAGAGTTCTCTGATTCACGGGGTGTTCTGCACGCAGCATCCTGATGCGGTGGTTATTGACCAGTCCTCTGTCGGCCGGTCTTCCCGATCAAATCCGATGACATATCTGGGTACCTTTGATGCCATCAGGAAAGAACTCGGGCAGGCAACAGGGACCGACCCGTCATTCTTCAGTTTCAATGCAAAAGGGGCATGCCCCAAATGTAAGGGGACCGGTGTTTTGAAGATGGAGATGCATTTTCTCGATGAAGTAACCATGGTCTGCGATGCCTGCAATGGCAAGCGATATAACCCTGATGTGCTCGCCCTGACCTACAAAGGAAAGACCATCTCCGAGATCCTGAACGTGACCGTCAGGGATGCGGTGAATATCTTTGACACCCCTGAGGTGAGGAGAAAACTGCAGGTGCTGGCAGATGTCGGGCTTGATTACCTCCAGATCGGCCAGTCGCTCAGTACGCTCTCCGGTGGCGAGGCCCAGCGACTCAAACTGGCAACTGAACTCCATAAGAAAGGACAGATCTATGTCATGGATGAACCCACAACCGGGCTGCATATGGCAGATACGAGCAGGCTTTTGGGGATCATCCATCATTTGGTGGACACTGGCAACTCGGTGATCGTCATTGAACATAACCTTGATGTGATCCGCCAGGCAGACTGGATAATTGATATGGGGCCTGAAGGAGGAAGTCAGGGAGGAGAGATTATCGCTGCCGGGACACCTGAGGAGATTATGAACAATCCCAGGTCAGTGACTGGTCAGTATCTGCGGTCCTGCAACCCTTCGGGCATGGACAATGCTCTGAAGCAGGAACGTTGCGATTCAGGAAGGGTGCATCCCGCGTTGCCGTATATTGAGGCCGATCCGGTTGGGTAGATTAAAAA
>DATMXW010000045.1:0-6743 GCA_035561295.1 Methanospirillum sp.
TCAACACAAAAGTCGGTACGCATTTTTCTTCATTGTGCCCATAAAAGCGGGTAGTGAAAAACTTGAGCGAAATGCAGTGAAAATTGCACGTTTCGTTCTTGGAAGGGGGGGTAGGAGCAATCCTATCTCCCTATTCAACAATTAGTCAGTTTACCAAACTTTCGAGAGCTCAATAAGGGGGAGAAAACATTGAAATTTATCTCCCTCGTGCCCTCGAATTTTTACAAAAAGATATCATCAACCATCAGAAAAATGGCATATGCCGGAGATTCATGGGAGGATCTGGGAAAATGCTGTGAAAATACCAAAGCTAAAGATCGTGCAACGTATGAGATCTGTGGTTTCAATGAGTTGATTGAAGGAAATGAGTACCGGCTTCTTGCTGTAAAATCCACATCAACTACCCACGATGTAGAAAATAAACTGGAAATTGAAAAAAATGATCTCATTAAATTAGCGAACTCAGCATTTCCTGAAGATTTCAAATGTGAACCTGATGCTCAGGCGGCCATTAAGAAATTCCAAAGCTCCAAGAAGACAAGCCTGTTTAGAGTAATATTTGAGGTTGTTTCAGTAGAGGAGGAGAAGAAATACCCGGGAAGAAAACCAAAGAACCCACGACCTGTTGAAATGATAACAGTATTCAAGGTCCAGATTCAAGAGATTGTTCCCGATACTGAACGGATAGAGCAATTCAGGCAGAAAGAAGGGTCTTTCGTACTCATTACAAATGTACCTGAAACGGAACTTAATAACGGTGAAGTTTTAAGGAAATATAAGAGTCAAGGTGTCGTTGAACGTTCCTTCAGTCGGCTAAAACGCCCGATGATGGTTGACACCATGTTTTTAAAAAAACCGGGGAGGGTGGAGGCGTTGATGTCTCTTGTTTATATTGCTCTTCTGTTTCAGTCAATTATGCAGGCTATGGCTGGATTCAGGGTGTAAATTACCGTCTCTTCCGAAATTGGCATATGCAAAGAGAACACTTGAAAATCCAACATACGATCTGATGGTTCATCTGCTTCGTCCGTTCGATCTGATTTCAATGGATGAATCTATTGAGATCAACTGTTTGGTACCTGAGATGAATGAGCATCTCAATCTGATTCTCTATCTGTTGGACGCAGAGAACTGTTAACCGTCGCCGTAGAAAAGTGCGACTACGTAGTGGACACTGGGATTAGGAAGTAGATTTTGAGATATTTCCTACCAAACTTATTCGAGAGAAATGGTAGTTGGGTGATATTTTGTATAAATTCGATTACTTCAGTGAAAAAATATGAGTCACCAAAAAGATATTGTTTGTTGGAGTGTTGTGTTCCCCATAGTTTTCACAGGGTCCGAAATCTGTGATATACGGATGCTTCAGGAAATAATTCCGGTCTGATGAGGCATTATGGTCAGGGTCATAGACAGGATACGATCTTGCATAGTCTTTTTATCAGCGCAGTTTAGAAAAAGTATTCACTCCTGGATACATTATCTCAGTGTTTTGGAAATGATGCTCATATCGAGCCAGACTGCTAATAATTCATGATTTGAGATCCTGTTCATGTATCAGAATCGGTACAATGGGTTGGATTTCATATATCCTCAATCACTACATCATTGAGAATCAGAACTGCGGTACCCAAAACCATATCTGTTGACAGGAGCACTATGGATCTATGAAATGGTATGTTTTTTTTACCTGCTTTGCACTATTTCTGGTTTTCCTTATACCAGTTTTTGCAGATAAAATACCTGAGGGTTTTGAATGGGACGGATCCCAGGCAATAAATCAAACCCTAACACCAAACCTCACCCTGACTCCTACCCTCACGCCCACAGCGGTTATCACCCCCATAAGTACGGTTCTTCCAACGGAAGAGCCCACAGGTATAACATCTGAACCAACGCCCCCTCCAACTATTGTTCAGACACCAGAACCTACCGTTACAACATCTGAACCAACGCTCCCTCCAACTATTGTTCAGACACCAGAACCTACCGTTACAACGTCTGAACCAACACTCCCTCCAACTATTGTTCAGACACCAGAGCCTACCGTTACAACATCTGAACCAACGCTCCTTCCAATTATTGTTCAGACAACAGGTCCTACAGTCGAATCAACATCAATACCCTCCCCGGAGCCTACGATAAACCTAACTCCGGTACAGACAGGCGGGCCAATAACGGAGCCAACTTCTGAAATTACACCTGAACCGATCATACTCCCTATCGAAGCACAGTCTGAAGAACCGGTTCCTCTGGTCACCTCTGAACCTACTGAAGTCCCTACTGTTCTCCCAGCTGTCGAACCCCTTGCCGAGCCCACCGTAATTGCGGCTGATGCACCCGGTTATTTAGAAATAAACTCAGATCCGGAAAGAGCAGATGTATACTTTGATACGATCTACCGGGGACCGTCACCGGTAATTGTCATTGTACCCACTACGAGTTCGACCCCCCACACCGTCACTATGCAGCTCTCCGGATATCAGGAACTCACATCTGAAATCGCGTCGAATCCCCCATCCGGAACAACAGTGGTGGTTAATATGACTTTAGTCCCGCTTCCTCCAAACGGGTCAGTTTCAGTCACCTCTTCCCCAACCGGATCTATGGTGGTCCTTGACGGAGCAGATCTCCACACCACCCCGTACACGTATGATCAGGTGACCCCCGGGGTGCATACCGTCGGTATAAGCAAAGACGGATATCTCTCGTACGAAACTTCTGTCACGGTCACTTCCGGTGCAGAAGCAACCGTGTTTGCGGCACTGAGTCCGGTGAGCAGTTCAGGATCACTCACGGTCTTGTCAAGCCCTTCTGACGCCCTAATTCTCCTCAATAATATCGCCTATGGAGTGACACCGGCCCATTTCAATGCAATTGCGGTCGGAACCTATAATGTAAAACTGGTAAAGTCCGGATATCAGCCAGTTTCTACAACCGTAGAGATCAAGCCGGGTGTTGACAGTTCGGTAAGCACCTATCTGCCACGTCGTATTCCGATGACCGGAACCCTGACTATCAGGTCAGAGCCAAGCGGAGGAACCGTTATACTTGATGGAGAAGTCCAGGGAGTGACTCCTTTGCGGGTATCCCACCTGGTTCCAGGGAGTTATAATTTGCGGGTCTCGATTCCTGGTTACTTATCATATATTGAAATTATCCACATAAATGCAGGAAGAGAGACATCTATCTACGCTCCGATCGGTCCGATGCGACCGGTTTCCTATCTGGGATCACTATCAGTGCAGTCCGACCCGTCAGGAGCATCGGTCACTGTCGACTCACGTTCTCTTGGCAAATCTCCCCTCTTCATCCAGAATGTGGCTGCCGGTACTCACACGATCCATCTTGAATACCCGGGATATCTGCCGTACACAACCACTGCACAGGTCTGGCCTGAACAGACCAGATATGTCTCGTCAATTCTGACCAAGCAGCCGGTCATCAACCGTTCTGCAGATCTCATCACCTTATCGGATGATGCAGCGACATTCTTCAAAGCACATGGACGCACGGAGGCACTCAATGCGTACAACAGCCCGTACAGTGGATTCACCCGTGATGGGATGTATGTTATTGGTCTGGATCTCAACGGCACCATTATTGCAGATGGGGGGAACTCAACTCTGATTGGAGTTAATCTTTCACAGCAGGCAGATGCAGGAGGGATTCTCTCCGGCACTCTCATAACAACCCTGGCATCTATGGGAGGGGGGCTTATCTATGATACTAGCCTGTCAGGAAAGGATCCTGCACAAGTATCACTGGTATATATCAGACCTGCAATCAGCGGTGTGGTGATCGGAACTGTGATTCAGGTCCCTGATATCACATCACCGGATCCCTTCCTGGATACACAAGGGTTACAGGAGGTTGTTCATGCAGCGGTGATGCACTCGCGGATTTATGACTGGAGGACGCTGGATACCTCTGATGAGTACATGAGAACATTAATTCAGCCGGGAATGTCCCTGTATCCCTTTGAACTCAATGTATCAGAGGATGCAGATATCTATGGAGTACGGCAGTCACAGATACTTTCCACTGCAGCCGCCAATGACGGGGGGTATTTCTGGATCCTTAATCGGGAAGAACCAGATATCATCAGCCTGATTCCCGGGTATGCAGAAGCAGTAGATACCAGCTGGGGTATATGGTCGTTAGCAAAATCAGATGATGAGAATGTTATCATGATGGTTGATATGAATACCATAAAAATTTAGGTAATATTCCTGTTCGTAGGTGTCGTAGCAGATATTTACCAATTCACCCAATATCTGCTCAATACTTCACAATCGGACATGAACATTCCCTGTAATTTTTAGGAGAATATTATCGTATGAACAAAAGCATAATAGTTTGTAGTTTTCTGGTAATCTGTCTGGTTACCATTGGAGCATCTGTAGGTACCATTCAGAATGAGTCTGAATCTGGGATTGTGAAGATAGATGCCGGTTTAATTTCCGGGTTTGAGCAGGATGATCTTCGGGTTTTCCTCGGCATCCCGTTTGCAGCACCTCCTACCGGAGATATGAGGTGGAGACCCCCTGCATCAGTTCAGTCTTGGGATGGTGTGAAGGAAACGAAGAAATTTTCACCTGCCTGTCCTCAGCCAATTAGTGTAGATCCGAATCTTACTCAGAGCGAGGACTGCCTGTATCTCAACGTCTGGACTCCGGCAAAAACTGATGACGAGAAACTACCGGTCATGGTCTTTTTCTATGGTGGGGCATTTGGAAAGATCGCTGGTTCAATGTCTTTGTATAATGGGACCGCCCTGGCAGAGAAGGGGGTTATCGTTGTTACTCCAAACTACCGGGTCGGGGCACTTGGGTTCCTTGCCCATCCCGGGCTCGATAATGAATCCCCGAATAATAGTTCTGGCAATTATGGACTCCTTGATCAGATTGCCGCTCTGGAGTGGGTTCAGCGAAACATCGGGTCGTTCGGTGGAGATCCATCACGGGTGACTATATTCGGGCAATCAGCAGGGGGAGAGAGTATTCTTATCCATCTGACGAACCCCCAGACCAAGGGGCTCTATCAGCAGGCGATTGTCGAGAGTGGAACATTCTGGACAAACGGGGCGGAAATTGATGCTCTCTACTCAAAAAGCGATGCTGAACAACTCGGGGAAACGTATGCTAAAAGTCTGGGATTCTCAGGTCCGGATGCGATTGCACAGATGCGGAAATTGAGTTATCAGGACATAACCAATGCCACACCCTGGCCGGATAGCGCATTCAAGATGGTGAACACCCCGCATTTTGAGCCTACGATTGACGGATGGGTTGTCCCTGATTCACCAGAAAATGTATTCCGTCTTCATGGTGAAAACCCGGTCCCTCTCATCATCGGAAGCAACGCAGATGACGGTACAACACTTGCTGCGGGTGCAAACATGACTATTCCGGAGTACCGGACCTTCATCCAGAATCGATTCGGGAAGGATGCAGATACGGTTCTCGCAAAAAATTCTGCCAATTCCACTGAAGAGGTCCAGCTCCAGCTGGAGCGAATCATGACCGACTATGACTTTACCGATGCGGTCAAGTTCGTAGCGGGATCCATGGCAGAATTGAATCGGAATACGTACCGGTATCAGTACACATATGCTCTTCCCGGCCAGCCCTATGGGGCTTTCCATGGTAGTGAGACCATGTTACTGTTTAAGGTCCCGTTACCTCCGAACTCAGATAATGATATAGTATCAGAAAATCTGATTGATCTCTGGACCAGGTTTGCAAAGACAGGGGACCCGAATGGTGGAATGAATATCACCTGGCCGACATACACTCCGAAAGGAGGTCAATATCTCGATATCGGTGCAGTTCCGAGTGTGAATAGTGAGTAATGGCCCTCATTAAGTTTTTTGGTATCATGCAAAGCTTATCAAACAATAACGCCGGAAATGCAGGATACAAACACAGTAGAGGCCTTTTTAAAACCCAATAATCCAATAATTTCGGTATGCTAAAATAGATTAGTAATAGAAAGATAGTGATGAAAAGTAGTATCTTTCTTATTATTTGCTACTTGGTAGTGACAGTGTTTGCAGTAAGCGTTTATGCTGATTCGGTAGTTGGATCAAATGTTTCTGCTGGCAATGATTTGTACAAAAAAGCTTTATCATTGCAAACAGAAGGGAAATTTGAAGAAGCTCTTATAGTGATTAATCAGTCAATTCAACAAAATCCTAATAATGATCATTCTTTAGGAACGAAAGCGTCTATATTAAACAATCTTAAACGTTATGATGAAGCTCTTGAACCTGTTGATCAAGCACTCCAACTGAATCCAACTGAATCCCGTCTTTTGATGTTGAAGGATACAATATTGAAAAACATGGGAGGCTCTATTAAATCCTCAAACACCACTGCAGGTTTGGAAATGGGAGGAAATGATACCTCTAGCAATGATTTGAACCAAAAAGCTTACTCATTGCAACTTGAAGGGAAATTTGACGAAGCTCTTCCGGTAATTAACCAGTCAATTCAACAAAATCCAAATAATTATTTTGCTTGGGGCACGAAAGCGTCTATATTGAACAATCTTAAACGTTATGAAGAAGCTCTTGAAGCAGTTAATCAAGCACTTCAACTGAAGCCGAATGATCCCAATTTTATGAATCTGAAGAATGGCCTATTGCAAAAAACTTCAAACAAGTAAAGGTTAGGTGACCATTTAAACCTGTTACAAAAATGTTTTGTGAACAAAAGAGACTATCCAAGCAACAGTTTAAA
>DATMXW010000046.1:0-7307 GCA_035561295.1 Methanospirillum sp.
ATATAAAATAGCAGAGTAATATGGTGAATCAGGAGGTAGAAGAGTCCGCTAGGTTATTTGCGGCATGTAATGAAAAAAGAACAGTTCTCATTGATATCGAGTCTGACAACACGGTTAACTATGCATCCCATCAGAATAATATCCCCGTCATCAGGTTAATCAGAGTAACGAATGAGGGCCAGATACCCCTGAATGATCTTACCCTTCATATTAACACCGAACCTCCCTTTGGTCACCTCGATGATATTTTTATTACTCGGATATCACCAGGAGAAACATATAATCTTCATACTATTAACCTGGTTCTCTCTCATCAATACCTCTCCAGATTAGAGGAACGAGTGATTGGCTCGATCGTTGCTGAACTCTCTACCAAGGGGTCCAAGATCGCAGAAACAACCCGGGCCATATCAATTCTTTCCCATGATGAATGGAACGGCCTACAATCCCTACCGGAAATAATTGCCGCTTTTGTTACTCCGAATAATCCGGTAATTGAAACGATTTTGAGTCATGCTTCCAAAATTCTGGAAAATTACACCGGAGATTCGTCTGTAGCAGGATATCACTACAAGAACAGAAGCAGGGTATATGCTATCACCTCTTCCATCTATTCTGCAGTAGCTGATCTTCATATCCGGTATGCTCATCCTCCGGCCAGTTTCGAAGAACATGGGCAAAAAATTCGTCTCCCTGATAGGATTATCAAGCATCGACTGGCAAATTGCATGGATCTGACCATCCTATTTTCAGCTTTGTTAGAGCAGGCTGGTTTCCACCCGTTAATAATTATTTTTGAAGGACATACTTACGCAGGAGTCTGGCTGGATGAGGAATGTTTCCCTGATGTTGCAACTGATGATCTCTTACCATTGCGTAAACGAGTGGAGTTACAAGAAATTCTGGTCTTTGCACCTAAAGAAGCGACGAGTGATACACCCACTTCTTTTAATAGTGCAGTAGAGGTAGGAGTTGCATCCCTCAACGACAATACCCGGTTCAGGACAGTTATTGATATCTTTCGTGCCAGGAAGGGGAAGAATCGTATCGTACCAATTTCTCTTGCAGGAGAAGAACGTGATGAATTACCGGATAAATCAGATCTCTCAACAAATTTGCTATTAGATCATACTCATGATACAGCATGGAATCCACTTCAAATTCCCGAACCTGATACAGATCCTTTAGGATCACAGAAATTGGATATTGCTGAAAAGAAGCTAGAGAAGTGGAAAAATAACCTCCTCGACCTCTCTCTCCGGAATAGACTCCTCAACTTTAACGAGACTAAACAATCACTCCAGATACATGCACCAGATATTGTTACTCTTGAACGTGCGTTAGCCGGAGGAGATCGGTTTCAGATTCTCCCAGGCATATCCGCTGATGATATTGATAAGAAAGAGGATAGTTATTTAGGAACTAAAAATGTATCTTTTCTCTCCACCGAACTTCATCATCATCGCCTCTATACCCCATATATTGAAAAAGAACTCCAGGAACGCCTTATCAACATTCATAAGACTGCGAAGAATAGTATTGATGAGAATGGTGCCTCAACCTTCTATATCGCCCTCGGATTTTTGCACTGGTACGAGTCAGAAGAATCTGATAGACAATTATGTGCACCGATCATCCTCATTCCCTTGATGATCGAACGCCGTTCATTCCAGGAAGGATTTCGGATCAAAGTTAGTGATGACGAACCACGAATCAATATCACACTTCTCCACCGGTTATCACATGATTTTGGGATCGACATACCCGGTCTTGATCCACTTCCTGATGAGTATCCTGGAATAGATATTCAGATGGTTCTCTCCCGGTTCAGATTGGCTATGCGTGATATTTCACGATGGGAGGTTGTAGAACTTGCCTATCTGGCGCATTTCTCATTCTCTAAGTTTCTGATGTGGAGGGATCTTGAAATACGTTCTGAATTTTTGCTCAAGCATCCGCTAGTTGCCAGACTGGCAGACCCTGATAGGGATCCTGATAGCGGGAGTATCTCTTTTCCTGAAACCTCTACTCTGGATAACCGGTATCATCCTAGTGAGATATTTTGTCCGATGAGTGCAGATTCCTCTCAACTGGCGGCAGTTATCGCAGCTGGTCAGGGAAAGACCTTTGTGCTGTATGGCCCTCCCGGAACTGGTAAATCACAGACGATTGCGAACAGTATCGCCCATTGCCTCGCTCATGGGAGAACGGTACTGTTTGTTTCTGAAAAGCGTGTGGCACTGGATGTCGTGCATCAACGACTTAAATCCTGTGGGTTAGGCCCATATTGTCTGGAACTTCATTCAAATAAAAGTCATAAGAAGGAGGTGATATCGCAGCTGGAAGAAGCGCTCACTATAACTGATGGTATGTCTCTGCAAGAATGGCAAACCAGAACAGATGAACTCTGCAGAATCAGAACACGTCTGAATGAGTACGTGAACGCGATTCATGCAACTGATGAGACTGGCGAAAGTTTTTACTATTGTCTTTCTCACCTGATACAGCTGCGTAATACTCCTCATATTCCGATCCAATGGGAAACTGAGGGCGGTGGTGAAACCAAAACACTTCATCAGATCAGAGAAGTAGTTCACCGTCTCCAAATCGCTTTGGATCAGTGTGGTGACCTTACCGTACATCCCTGGACAAAGATCAACGGTGATAAGGTGTGGAGTATTCAGTGGAGGAACTCAGTCGAATGTGCATTACAGGAGATGAAAGCCTCCTGTCAGGCAGTTCAAAAATTGTTCACCAGTATTGCTCCCCTGATCGGTGCTGATCCTACTAATGGTAGTCTCTCCGGATTAATTGCTCTTGATCAACTCATTACCCGATTGCTGCATTCCCATCCAATAGTTGCAAAAATATTGGGTCATCCTGATTCCCAAACACTCCATGACCGTCTTGTGAAGATGGTGAAAACAGCTCACGAACGGGATCATCTAAAATCCCGGGTCTTCAGTAGATATTCTCCTGATATTCTAAACCTTGATCTCAAATTTCTGAAAGAACAAGTTTCTCAGGCAAATAGTGCCTGGTTTGGGAGACGCATACTCATACTGAGGGATGTCGAGAAACAACTCTCCAGAGTGACCCGTCCCGGTTATATACTTAAATCAGAGCGTATAGAAGAAGATATTAACCGTGCCCTGCTCCTCACTTCCCGTGAACAGATGATCTCGGCGTTCTTTGCTGAACACTCAGAACTGCTGGATAAATTTACTACCAGATCAGATATACCCTGGGACCGCCTTAACCAGATACTTATTGAAAGTGAAGACTTGACCTTCCTGGCAGGATCGTTTGAAAAAGGTTCAACAGAAATCCCAATCATACCAGGGTCAATCAGTAAGCTTTGGGCCGAAATCATCCGATCACAGGCGAATCAGAGTGGTGATGGAAGTATCAGCACTCCCTTATCAGCATATGCTCCTGCTCTTAAGGATTTTTTAGCCAAGAAAAATTTTCTCATCTCAATTCTTGGATTTGATCCTGAAACCATATGGGGGAGTGAAGCCGAATCATCCTATCTTTCTACTATCAAAAAACAAACAGATATCTGGTTATCAAGTCTTCCAAGGCTTCGGGAATGGTTATATCTAAAAAATGCTAGAATGGAGGGATGCATCCATAATCTCGAGGCAATCATCGAGTATTATGAAAACCATCCATCAGGTTCAGATTCCCTGCAGGATCTCTGTGCCCGGAGTTACTACCAGTGGCGGGTCGACTCTATCAGAGATAAGAATCCGGTAATCAAAGATTTTTATCGTCCGGCTCATGAGGATGATATCGCACGTTTTATCAGGCTTGATGAGCAGTATCTGGCACTGACTCGTGAGACAGTCAGGGTAAACCTTGACAAAGCCATTCCCCGGGGTATTGGATCGACGCAAAACTCTGAACTAGGAATTCTTCGAAGACAGATAGCACTCCAACGTCGCCATCTTCCAGTTAGAACCTTATTTAAAAAGATTCCCTCTATTCTGCCTCATCTTAAACCCTGTATGCTAATGAGTCCCATCTCAGTGGCACAATATCTGGATCCAATATTCGCCCAGTTTGATCTGGTGATCTTTGATGAAGCATCTCAGATCCCGGTATGGGACGCGGTTGGTGCAATTGCAAGAGGAGCACAGACGATGATTGTTGGAGATCCAAAGCAACTCCCCCCGACAAATTTGTTTCAGCGGGTTGATGTGGGGGAAGAAGATGAGGAGGACGAATACTTCATGGATCTGGAAAGTGTTCTTGATGACTGCATCGCCGCCAGAATCCCTTCGATGCATCTGAACTGGCATTATCGGAGTCGTCACGAGAGCCTTATTGCATTTAGCAATTATCACTTTTATGAAAACAGACTCCTTACATTCCCGTCAATTCATCAAGAGTCAGCGGTATCTATCCGTATGGTAGATGGTATCTTTGATCGGGGAAGAACACGGACAAATAAAAAGGAGGCTGAAGCAGTTGTATCAGAAATTATCCATCGGCTCAAAAATCCCTCAACTGCTCTTAACTCTATCGGGATTGTTACCTTTAATGAGAGGCAACAGGATCTGATCATCTCCCTTCTTGAGAAGGCAAGGCAGAATCACCCAGATATAGAACACTTTTTCAGTGAAGAACGACCTGATTCTCTTTTCGTAAAAAACCTTGAAAATATCCAGGGTGATGAACGGGATATCATTCTCTTCTCTGTCGGATATGGACCAGACATTCATGGCCGGATCTCGCTCAATTTTGGACCCCTCAATCGAGATGGGGGTGAACGGCGTCTTAATGTTGCAATAACTAGGGCACGAAAGGAGATTGTTCTCTTCTCATCATTACGACCCGAACAAATTGATCTGACACGAACTCAGAAAACGGGTGTTAGACTGCTCAAGTCTTTTCTCGATTATGCAGCTCGGGGGGATGCTGCTATTGCAGAAGCCTGTTCTCCGGGTGGATCTGCATGTGATTCACCCTTTGAAGAGGCAGTTAAAGAAGAACTAGAAAATAAAGGATATATTGTTCACGCTCAGGTGGGATGCGGAGGATACCGGATTGATCTTGGTATAGTGGATCCTGATAATATGGGTCGGTATCTTATCGGCATTGAATGTGATGGAGCCACTTATCATCGTGCTAAAACAGCACGAGACAGGGATCATCTCAGGCAGGAGATCCTCACTGGGCTTGGATGGACCATCCATCGGATTTGGTCCACAGACTGGTGGGATGACCCGGTAACTGAACTTAATCGGGTAATTACCGCAATAAATATGGCAAAAGAGAAAAATATGATCATAGCAGAATCATCAGCCCTCTTTCTTGGTGACAATGAAGATCAGACCGGGGATGCACCTTGTCCAGAACCTGAAGAATTACTAAATCTGACTATTCCTCTCTCATATCCAGACCTGCGCTATGAAACAATAGTTAATCACCAGTATCAGGTTTATATCAATAAGGTCGAAATAGGTACAAAAGAGGAGTTTAACCTCTCTACAGATGAATCCAGGATTATATCAGTTATCACAGATATTGTTATGCTGGAAGCTCCTATCAGAATAGATACCCTCACGCGTCGTATCATTACCCTCTGGGGTATTCAGAAGGCCGGGTCAGCGATCCAATGCCGGATAGATCTACTTTTAAATTATGCAGGGGTGTTGAGAACACAGGAAGATGATGCGGTATTTATCTGGCAACCTGGGATGGGGCCCGAATCCTATACTAGTTTTAGAACTCATGTTCAGGTAGATGCATGGCGTCGAAAGATTGAGGAAATATCGGTGTATGAAATACAAAACGCAGCTATTTTTGTGGTCCAGAATGAAGGAATGATCCCCCTGTCTGATCTAATCAAAGAAGTTGCGTATTTATTTGGAATGAAGCGTTCCGGACCTAAAATCGAAACTCGGATTAACCGGGGGATACTTCTTGCCCTGGATTCGGGAGTCCTTCTTCAGGATGACGTCATGATTCGACTTGGGGAGAGCTGATTAGTGAGATGGGATTCATGAATGATGGGAAGTCTGATCTCATTAATGACTCATTATCACTCAGCTATGCTTCTGGCAATTGTCGTATTTCATATCGCGTCATTGGGCACGGTAGTCCGATGATACTAATTATGGGTCTTGGGGGTACCATGAATGAATGGGATCGAACCTTCCTGACCATCTTATCCAACCAATATCGCCTTATCCTCTTTGACAACCGTGGTATTGGTGATTCAACCGACACTGATGCCAGACTTATGATAGAGAGTATGGCTGTCGACGTCAAAACACTGATGGTTTCATTAGATATCCCCCATGCTACGATCCTTGGATACTCAATGGGGGCGATGATAGCTCTGGAGATTGCAGTCAGGTACCCTGGTCTTATTGATCATCTTATCTTGTATGGTCCCTCAATGGATGGTTTTCATCTTGTTGATCGGTTAGCTCCATATATCGACACTGGGAGACCCGAGTTGATCCTCATCGATGCGTTATTTCCTCATGAATGGCTTTCTTCTAAATCAGATCTTTCCCAGATATTTCCTCCTCCAGTTCATAAGATCAACCGTATAGCGATATTTAGACAAATAGGAGCAATGCAGGACTGGAAGATGGATAATGATACTATCTCAACAATACCCATACCTACGCTAATCCTTTCTGGAAGTATAGATTGCATCACTCCGGCTTCAGAAGGAGATAAGATAAGCAGGTTGATTAAAAGGTCAATGATAATCCAGGTTCCTGGCGGTGGGCATGGAATGATGTATCAATTTCCAAAGACCATTGCGGAACATATCCTAAAATTTCTCAAAGAAGAACACAAATAATCTATACATTGGATAATGACTTCTCACTCACCCACTTCCTTGCATCGTGAACAGTGATACATTCTGCAGAGCTCTGGTCTGGTACTATAAATTGAACAAATAGCTGTTTCTGAATTTATTTCACGAAGGAACGAGCATGCCATGGGGCGTTTATCATTGATAGTCCCATTTAAAAATAACCATTGTTTATCTATGTCGATACTGACAATCTGCTCCACACCAGTTATCAGGTACTGAATCAGATATTCATACGGCCCGGATTTCTCTATGATGCCATAGACTTCGTCCATATAACTGCAACAATACCCACATGAATAGCATTTTGGATCCATATCCCATCATCCTCTGAGCATAATCATAAACATTGAGGATAATCATGCCTTTACCCAATACCTTGATTGAATGATAGTTATTCTCCTGATGATAAGAATCCTTTGTATTCTAAGGCTTTTTGTCTTAAATCTGGTATAAAGAATATTGA
>DATMXW010000047.1:0-4776 GCA_035561295.1 Methanospirillum sp.
GATATGATCTCATCTTCATCATTCTCAATCAGATCTAATAATATTTCTATCCGTTTACCATAAAATGGGACTGTATAGGCATGGTTTCCCTGACCGATAATCTCATTTTTCGCAACACCGGTCATCTCCTCCATTGCTCGATTCCAGGCTATCACCACTCCTTTCATATCAATAACCAAGGTCGCATCAGGAAGGAATTCAATAATATCCGCGAGTAATTGTTTTGATTCACGAAGATCCTGGTCCTGCCGGGTGAGCTCCTCAAGATTAGAACGAAGTTTCTCCTCAGATGCAGTTATTCTCTCATATGCAGCCTGAAGGTCCTCTTTTTTTCTTACGAGTTCTTCTTCCACCCGCTTTAGATCTGAAATATTGATGTGTGTCCCCACAGTAATACCGGTAGGCTCGCCAGTTGAATCACGAAGCATCTTACCCCGGGAACAAATCCAGACCCCATATCCCTCCTTATGGATCATCCGAAAATACTGCTCGTACATCCCCTCTGGATTATCACGGTAGGTCTCCCAGGTTGTAATGGCTCTTTCACGGTCATCAGGATGGAGGAGGTCAACCCATGTCTGTTTGATGTTAGAACTACCTGAAAAATCAAAATCACGGATGTCACGTCCTAGCATGGAAAAATATTCAGGACTACACCACAAATAACCGATATCACCATGGTATTCCCATGCCCCGGTGTTCGATGCTGCGATTAGCGCTTCATAGCGTGATGCTGCGGTGCGAAGCTCCTTCACTGATACT
Organism: Methanospirillum sp.; assembly: GCA_035561295.1. Classification (GTDB taxonomy): domain Archaea; phylum Halobacteriota; class Methanomicrobia; order Methanomicrobiales; family Methanospirillaceae; genus Methanospirillum. The sequence goes on from DATMXW010000047.1 coordinate 763, forward strand.
GAAAGAGCCTGTTCTGCCTGTCGTTTTGCTACTGCTACTCTGACCTTATATTCTAGTTCTGTAAATTGGGATTTTGGATCCCCTCCTTTCTGGAGATAAAAGTCGGCTCCATTATTGAGTGCCTGAATGACAACCTCTTCACGTCCTCGCCCTGTGAAAAGAATAAATGGAATATCTCCGTATTCATGTCTTACTTCTTTGAGAAAGTCAATTCCATTCATTATCGGCATTTCATAATCAGAGATGATTGCAGAGTACTTATCAGAACTGATTAATTCAAGTGCCTGTTTTGGTGAATTGGAGATATCTACGATTAAATTTCCCATCTTTTCAAGAAAGAGTTTTCCTATTTGGAGGAGAACCTCTTCATCATCTACATAGAGAACGGATATCATTGAATTCTCCACATGTGATCATCAAATTTTTAGTGATGGTAACTGGTTTTTTCCCCTGAATCCAGAAGCAGACCCCTGATATCTATCCATATGAGGAGTTCCTTCCTGGAATCATTCAGATCTCCTGAAGACTTCTTGATAATCCCCAGAATAAATGAGGTATCATCCCTGGTCTGGGCGGTTTGATCAATATCAGAGACAGGAACAGTCAGAACAGAGGTCACATCATCTACAAGAATTCCCATTTTCGTGCTCGTGACACTATCATCTAGTACAATAAACCGAGAATCTGTCTGGCTTTCTGATGTATTTTGAGAGATCTGGAGAACCTTCTTGAGGTCAATGACGGTTGTGATTTCACCCCGGAGATCGATAATGCCCTTGATATGGGATGCTGCATGAGGGAGGGGAGTGATTTTTATTGATTCAACGATCTCCCTGACATCAAATAGATTAATTGCAAATTTATTTTCACCAAGAATAAACTCAACAACCTGAACCTCATTGCCCTGAGTCATGGTGTCGTTTCGGTTTGAGGGTAGTGATGGTGTATTCATAATTCACACAACGAATTTTGACATCTCGCGTGATACTGAATCTGCTATTCCACTAACGTTAGACACAACCTTACTGATCTGTTCAATAGACCCTGATACCTCTTCTGTCGCTGCTGCAGTGTTCCCTGCCTCATTAGCCGTATTGATGAGAAGGGTTGATACCTCATGGATACTTGCCGTTACCTCTTCAACTGATGCCGCCTGTTCCTCAGAAGCGGCTGCGACATCCATCGCATTTCGGGTGATATCATCAATTGAACTGGCAATTTTATTAAAGGCATCGAGGGTTTCTGTAAGTGATTTACTCCCTTCAGTAACTGTTTTGTCAGCATATGCCATTGCAGTCGTCGCTTTTTGTGCCTTATCCTGAAGCGTTGAGATCATATCAGCAATGTTCTCTGCTGATTTTCGGGAATCCTGGGCAAGTGATTTGACTTCTGCTGCTACTACGGCAAACCCACGACCTGCTTCCCCTGCCCGGGCAGCTTCGATTGCAGCGTTTAAGGCTAGAAGATTTGTCTGACTTGCAATATCTGAAATAAGACGAATAATCTTTCCGATATCTGCCATCTGGATATTAATCTCATTGATTATCTGATCTACTTCAGACGAGGAGCGAGTCATCTCCATCATGGATGCCTCTGACTTCTTTGCGAGATTGATACCAATCTTTGAGAACTCGTTTGCCTGAACCGCTGAGGAAGAAACCTGTTCTGCCCGTTGTGAGACCTCCCCGACAGTGACAGTAAGATCCTCCATAGCCTTGACTACTTGGTTTATTCCCTCATTTCCCTGTTCAGCATTCTTGCTAACACCCACCGAACTATGTGCAATTTGTTGAGCACCGGCTGAAACCTCTTCAATGCTGGCGGTAGCTTCTTCTGCATTAGATGCAAGGTCCAGGAATTGACTATTTATCAGTCCAACAGCGCTACTAACCTGTATTCCAATATTATCTAACGCATTTTTGAACTCCATCCAGTCGCCAGAAAGGTTAATCGTTGGGTCTATCCGTGTTCTGAACTGATAATGTGAATATTCTTTAGATACTCTAAGGGCTTCATTGACTGGGATAGTGACACTATCCAAAGTCAGGTTTATCCCTTCAATGATTTTTTTAAAATCCCCCTCATGATTCGCAGCGTTCGCTCTGGTGGCCAGTCTTCCTTCTACTGCCGCCTGTGAGAGCATATTAGTCTCTTCAATTAACCGTTGTACATTCTCCATACAATGGATAAATGCTGGCATGAGGAGATCTTGTTCACTTCGCTTTCCAATTTTTTTAAGTTCAGAGAGTCTTGAAGTATTGCCTATGGCAATATCATTTGTCAAAGCAGTTGCAGACAACAACCTTTCACGAACCTGGTTTGTTGCCTTGCCCATACTCCCAAAAATGCCGGGAGATTGATTTTCTACCTTCCTGGTATGATCATTCACTACCAGTCTCTGTATGATATCATTACACTCGACCAGACCCCCAAGACCGTTAATACACTGGTTAAGGTTATTCTTGATCTTATTGAAATCACCATTATAGGTGTCAGTTATCAGAGATGGGATTTCACCTTTTGAGATACGATCCACATATTCAGCGGCCATATTCAACGGGTTAATCACGGCATCGAGTGTTGCATTTATCCCGGTTATGATCTTTTTGAAATCTCCCTGATGTTTCATTGCATCTGCCCGAGTTGAAAGATCCCCTTCGGTTGCCGCGTTGGTCAGGGTATTCGTATCTTCAATAAGGGCAAGCAGGTTCCCCCGAAGAAGATCCATCTTTTCATTTGCTAACTCCTGTTTTCCTGGAAGTTTCTGTAAAACCGGTGTAAAATTCCCTTCTGCGTATGAGGTCAGGATAGTAAGGATTGTCAGGATATTTTTTATATGAAGGTTAATCGCATCATTATACCCTTCAATAATTGTTTTATAGACTCCCTGGTACCCGGTAGTATCAATGTTTGCGTCAATATCTCCCGCCTTTTGTTTTTCATATATTGAATGGGTATCAAATATCAACTTATTCAGACAGTCTATACACGTGTTGAGATTATTTTTAATCTCATTAAAATCTCCATTGTAAGAGTCTGTAATCCTGGGTGGAATATCACCTTTAGAAATTCTATCTACATACTCGGCCGCGACATTTAACGGGCTGATAACAGCATCAAGGGTATCATTAACCCCTTTGATCACCTTCTGAAAGTCGCCCTTATGTTTCGAAGCATCAGCACGGGTGTCAAGGATGCCATCAATTGCTGATTTTGAAAGCTTATGAGAGTCATAAACCAGATTTTCAATTGCAATACGAACTGATTCCACTGAGTTAGAGATGACTACAAATTTCTCCCTGACATCTTTGATATCAGCATCACCATCAAGAACTCTCGATGAAAAGTTAGTATTTCCTTCTGCGATCTTCCCGAGGTCCTCTGAAATTATACTTACAGACTGCTCAAGATATTGAAGGGTTTTTTGCATTGCGGTCACATCAATGAGCGTTTCCATCATTCCAGACTTGTTCCCGTTTTTATCGGATACATAGGCACATTCGATCCGATACACCCTTCCATCCTGCTCATAGAGAGTATTGTTTACCTCTTTCTGGAAGAGCTGCATGGTGCACTTATCAGTCTGGCAGATATGAGTGTTCCAGGTAGAGCAGGGCTTACCGATCCCCTCTGTTCTAGGTATTCCTGCTAACTTCTCAACAGCCCGATTAAGAAATGTCCAGTTCATGTTCAGATCAGTTACAGATACCGGGAACGGTATTGAGTCAAGAATCGACTCATACCAGACTGATTTGTTCATGAGTTCATTATTACGAGTTTGCAGTTTTTCAATGGTATTTTGAATATCTGCCCCCAGACTATTCAGTGGACTGTTGATTTCATTTATTTTGAGGATAGAATCGGTCTCATCATCTCTTACCTGATTCAGGTAATCGCGTATTGCCAGGGAGAATGATTCATAATCGCTTGAAGATATGGGTAATTTGTCATCTTGGGTCATTGGTATCTTCCTAAATAGTTAGTAAACCGAAGATGTGTAATTAAGTCTTGAAT
>DATMXW010000048.1:0-4345 GCA_035561295.1 Methanospirillum sp.
GGGATTTGGCATGTGATGTCTGTTTCGCTCCTGTTTCTACTCACACATAATTATATTGAGGTACAAGTATATTGTAATATCAACGCATTAAGTTATACTATTGGTGCATTCGTGATACCAGCTTTCAGCTAGATCACAACCTAAATTTCTGATTAGAGCCAAAATACAGGATATTTCAGAGTGGGGAGAGAGCACACAGAGGGGGGATCCCATTAAGGGGCAATATGAGCACAGATTCCAGATTGTTGCGATTAAATATGAGTAATAGCGGGTCGCTATTCAGGGGGTACCGGGGGTTAGAGAGCCTACGTTTTTACAGAGAACCGGGCATGGTGACCCCGTATAAAAACGAGATATGAGGAGATTTATGAGAGAGAATTGGAGCACCAAAATCAGGGAGTAAATTGTTCTGTTACAGGATCAGAGAGGTCTCCAGTATTAGTCTCGAATTACAAAGATATTAACCAGGTTAGAGAAAAGGAAGTAGTTTATTAATTATTAGTGATACTGAAGGTGCCGCTAATACCGGTTCCAGGATTTTCGGCAGCATCATATGCAGTAACTATGATCTTCATTTTATCCCCCTTTATATTAGGTATATTCCAAGCATACCTTCCGGTATTGGTTATATCCTTAATAATTGTTTTATTCGACAATCCATCATCCTTGGAATACCAAATGTCAACCTTCACCACTCCAACATTATCACTTGCTGACCAGACGATATCATGTCGAGTCTGTTTATTCCAGCTTGTCCATTTGGTTGGACTGATGATGCTCACCGTCGGTGCAATTATATCTGGAACCGGGGTGGCTGTTGGTGCAGGTGTGGGAACACTTTGCACATAAAGATTACCATTCACATAGAACTCTACATCATTGTAATCCTTATCACCCCCTTCATGATAGTCCTCAAAAGAAACAAGATATTTGTGATACGTGCCGTTGGGGTTTTTCAGAGTTACTGCTCCATGATAAAAATTATCAGGATTTCTGGACTTCGGGCCAGTACGATAAGTTTTCCCATCCGCTGTATCTGCAAATATCAGTTCCTGACCGGTGGAGAAATTTCCCAGATTCCAAGTTGTTCCGAATGGTGTACCAACCCGGTTGTTCGGTGGTGTTCCTTGTGAATAGCCTAAGGGAATAGTGCGAGGACCAGATAAACTGAATACATTAGTAAATCCCGCATCAGAGAATGCAAAGTCCACTGTCACATTTGATGTACTATCTGCAGCATACAGCTGCGCCCCCACCCCCCCATAATCTATGGGGACAACGGTGGGCACGGGAGTTACCGGGAGATATACTCCAAAGTCAATCCGCGGCGGGTTTTTCTTCTCCTGCCCGGTAAACTTCTCATCATAATTCGGATATGAGATAGGCGTACTAGTAGAATACCCAGAGGGAATTACCACACTAAGATCATATGCCCACCCGGACATGTGAATACATCGGGAATACCAGATCCCACTTTTCGTTTTATAAGTATCTGTAAAGACCACAGTATTCGGGTTATTCTTATCTCTGCCAACGAGGGTGATACTTATTCCATCAAGGTCTAATGCCGATTCATTGGCATCCATCAGGCCGTTTTTATTGATATCATAAAAAACATGTCCCCACATGTATGCTTCGTTAGAACCGCAATCCGGCGGCTCGGTTGAAGAAACTGCAATCACAGGACAGAAATCAGTTTTAACTTTTAAATTTCCAAGATTCCACTGAATAGCATTCTTGAACTTTATATCAAACGAACGGTTGGTTTTAGACATCCCATCTGCTTCATTTGGTTCAAATAGGGTTGGTTGACCCATATTTTTCCCCATATTTTTCCAATCTCGTTTGGTCCAATCAGCACCAGTGGGAACAACCCCGACAAATTGATTCCACGGTTTTGGACAACTGGTCCCTATCAACGGATTATCCTCCTCATCAACAACCAATAACTCATTATTACAGGGAGGTAAACCTAATCTGACACCCATTTTGTTGATGTAGTAAAAGGTTGCAGTACAATATCCTTCAGCATCAGGATTGGTTACCGAGACATTGGTTACCATAGGAGTGATCTCACCAGGATTTTGCACTACCAAACGGTCATTGGACTCTGTACTATTTTTTATCGTCTCAAAGGTTAGGGAATTCAGCTGAGTTCCTCCCGATGTGATAACTACCCCGGCAGGTTCAGAATTTCCATAATTACTGGGATCATAATCATACTCAAGAACCTGCCCTGGCCCAAACCACCCGACGGTATCCCAGGTCTTGCGCTGACCGCTTGATGCAGTACATTCAACAGGAGTGGTCGCACCAGTATAAACGCTCAGTTCAGAAGGAGGAATATCCTTTTTTACTCCGCTTTCACTTAATACTTCAATCTTGGTTCCTTCTTGTGGAAATGAGTCGCCACCTTCGTGCCGTACATAGATCTCATACTTTGATTCAGAACACTTGACACAATATGACCCGGTTGTGGTGACGGGAATTTTGCTCACGGTTGACGGTACCATCATAACACCAATGATAGTTATTGCGGTGACCACCAGACCGATTAATATTACTGCTCCGAGTATCTCGGAGACTGCCTTGTCATTCCTCATTTTTGCCCCCATAGCACGGTAAGTATTCTCACAATGCTACTTAAAGGTTCTCTAGGAAAAGGGGATGTTATTTTTTTAACATAGCGATAATACGTTCATCACAGGTTATCTGACTCGACCTGTACCCAAGACGGTACTCAACAGTTCCTTTGAATTTTACATGCATTGCTATACCAGCACCCGAAGAAAAATCAGTAACGGGTCCTGATAAAATCGTTGATGTGGAGAGATCCCCAAACTCAACAAGATAATTCCAGGGTTGAGCATGATCCCCATACCCTACCCCGTACATTTCCGGACAGGTATTTGTATAGGTAAAATTCACATCACATCCATCAGGTGTATATGCAAGATCTTTCTTAACATAGAATGGCCTCAGACAATCAGAACCTCCTGAAACCGGGAATGCACCTGCTCCGGCAATTGAACTATATTTAATTAGATTCTGAATATAGCTGATCTTGAGCTGCACCAGAGAAGAATGCCCTAAGGAAGAAGGTTCCTGAATCATCAGGAAAGTGGGGATGGGCTCACCTGTCGCGGATCCGGGTATGTATTCACATTTTAGTGACTGACCTACGCTTAGGATTCTATCAGGATCCCAGGGAAGTCTTGCAGGGTTTACTTCAGTATCTTTACATGAGATCGGTGGCTTATAGACCTGTATAGGATCACTAGTAGCATAGATATACTTCGGAGTAATTTCATGAGCGGTACTATTTGTCATAACGGTGAATTTTAGATCCTTCAGACTCAGATTTTCACCCCCCTCATGATCCACTAATATGTCATACTTGTTTAATTCAGGGCACCAGGTACATTTTATTCCAAGCACCGCTTTCTCAGTTATTGTGGGAGGAGGGACTGAGAAGAGCATCACTGAAATGATAGACATGCCAGTCATGATCAAGGCAACCATCAATAACGCTCCCATCAGTTCAGATACAGCCTGATCCCGCCTCATCACAGACACCTAAATAAGTAACAAGCGCTCTACTCCCGCATATACCTTCCTAACACGTACCAGGGGGAATGTCTGTCCTTAAAGGGAAAAAAGTGTCAGATAAAATCTTTTTTTGCCAAAATCTGATTATTGCCAGAACGATAGTCATTATATGAAATGGTCACGGTTTTGAGGGGTTTATCACTATTCAAAAGGGGGAGTCGTATTACCTCACCTACTTCAAAAGCACTACTGACATTATGTGATATATTCGTATCAGGATTATAGACCATGAGCGAATTCAAGGGCTTCTCTACCTGATTGACCCATATCTTCATCTCATTCAGATCCAGAGGGTCTCCACCGTTATGACAAATATATGCCATGTTACATGTGGAGAGATCTGCACAGTTTTGGCCCTGTTCACATGCAGCAAGACACTGCTTATACTGGTTGGTACCCTTAGCCGTACAGGAGGACCTGCAGACGGTCAAATTCAGAACAGAATGATAGCAATCGATAGACCCACTCCTACATGGAAAATCTTTAATATTGAAGGATGAATTAAAATTTCCGCACGCGATCTCTACGAACACATAGGGAGGGGCGGCCGTTGGAACCTGAGCCATCAGTTGGACACCAACCATGACTATCCCTGAACCCATTACCGCAATAAGGAGAATTACCCCGACCATTTCGGCATTTGCACCTTCGGTCCCTTTCATCAGAGTGCACCGCTCTGCATGACTAGTGAGATCTCGGCTTTAGTGTATTCAAAAGTAAATGGATTATTAAATGG
>DATMXW010000049.1:0-7092 GCA_035561295.1 Methanospirillum sp.
GAACAAAGATGCTTTACAGGTTTTATGCTTGGCAACTTTCCCGATACCTGGAGAGAATTCCCCATAATCTTTGTTTTATGATTTCGGGTAATGATATGCAGATTGCTCCTGAACATCTTGTCAATGTCGCATTATGGAGCATTGAGATATCTCAGGATTTTGTCAGACATCATCCGGATCAGGAAGGAATAGCCAGCCTGACCTTTCACATAAGTACTGAAAACCCACAGACACTGGCAAAATACTATCCGATCATCAGAAATATCGCTGGATTTGCACATCTTTCACTTCATTATGATGATACGACCGAAAATCTGGGTACTGGCCTTCCGGTTATCGTAGCAGTTGGTAAATCCGGTCGTGAAGAGATCGTTGATGCCATACGCAATATGGCAGAAGACGGGGTAAATCCCCTTGAAGTGGATGAGAAAAAGATTGAACAATACCTCACATTTCAGCATCTGCCTGATTATGTTATAAAAACGGGAGGATCACATCTGGTAGATTTTCTGATATGGCAGTCAGTATATTCTGAACTAATATTTCTGGACCTAAATTGGCCAGCTATCAGAAAAGTAGACCTCCTCAGAGCATTTCGAGATTATCAGTCACGAGCCAGAAGGTTTGGCACATAACCCATTCGACCTTTTTTTGCATCAGAGTATCGTGTTCCAGATGAAAGAGAATGCAGATCAATGGGTAATTTGCATCTCTTTTCGTTGAGAATACACTCTGACAGCACGAAGCATATCCAATTTTCTAAACATCGGCCAGTATGGGGCGCAGAAGTAAACAGCCGATTCATGCCCATTAGCCAGCCATGGTAGGAAATTTGAGGTTCTGCACTCATTCCCAGTTCTTATAATTAGATCAACAGGAGGAATTGAGATGTTTTTTCCATACAGGTACTCTTCCAGGAGTTCCTCTGATATCTCATTACTGGCGATTTTTTTATCCTGAACATCGCTCAGAATATCCCTTGTTGCCTGAACAATCTCATTTCTCCCGCCATATGCCAGTGCCATATTCAGATAGAAATTATCATAATGGGCTGTAGCCGCTTCTGCTTTCTCAACCACTTCTCGCAGATCGGCTGGTAGTAACTCACGATCCCCTATCATCTGAAGCCGGATTCCATAGCGATGAACCCGGTCATCTTCTACAACCCGTGCTAATTTATCCTTGAACAATTCAAATAATTCAGAAACTTCATCATTAGTACGGTTAAAATTTTCAGTTGAGAAGATATAGAGGGTGATATATCGGATGCCAAGGAGTTGTGCCCATTCAAGGACTTCTTCAGTTCTGTCAGCACCTGCCCGGTGACCTGTCGAGGTTGCCATTCCCTTCTTTTTTGCATATCGTCGGTTTCCGTCCTGAATTATGGCAATATGATTCGGGATATGGATGCACTGCCGGGTGATATAGTATTCGTATAGAGGTTCAATCAAAGATCTGAACATAAAGGAGTGACCTCGACCACTAGCCCGTTATCGGGATAACGTTCTATTACAGACTTTTTTCCAGGAAGAGCTGCTGAGTAATCATCAAGTAACCACCAGGCCATTTCTATCCTATCTTCAAACCGTGAATAGAGTTCTTCGTCAATATCTTCGGGCATATCAGCGGATTGACCATTGCACTCCCAGACTCCATACACAACGGTACCATCGTCAGTGATCTCCTCAAATTCACGTGCTGTATTTCCAGCAATGCGAAGGAGACGCCTTCGAAGCTGTACCCGGTCTTTAAAATCTGAGGAACACCAGTGTACCTTCGCAAGACCCAGAACTGATGCAACTGCCTCTTTACCTCCCTGCACTGCATTGGAGACATCGCCTCTCAGTTCATGGCCTCTTTCGCGCATCTCTGCGGCATTTGTATCCCCCCATTCTAGTTCATTGATATTGAGAAAATCAAGGTCATCCAGAATGGGCACCAAATCTTCAATGCCTGGCAGGGAAGGAACTTCAAATCCTATGTCAAATCCCATCTTGCGAGCGTTTTTAACCGATTCATGAAACTGACTTCCTATTATGGACTTCCAGTTCTCCTGGGGCGGGTGAAGACGAATCTCATCTACCAGACCTGAAATTCTTGTGAGAATATCATAAGATGGTGGTATTCCTGAGTACAGATGAATCTGATGTTCTTTTCCAAATTCTTTTTTCAATCGGCTTGTATACTCAACCAATCTGTCAATAACTAAAAAAGGCTCTCCTCCGGTGATTCCGGTTCCAAGAGCAGACATTTTGTGAGCGACCACTATCATCTCTTCAGGTGAGGATATCTGATGCTCATTTGCATAGATGACATCACGATCCTTTCGCTGCTGAGATAGTGGACAGTACCAGCACGAACGGCCACACAATCCGGTGATATAGAGAACCAGCTTTGCCCCCTCAAAGCAGAGAGTGCACCCGGCACTGAGTCTACTATGAGGAGGAATATCGTCAGAACAACTATCTTCCATTGATATTCAGGTAAAAATTACCATGTATTGTCTCTTTATTGCACTATTTATCTCATTCGATTTTTGAATCAACGGTGTGGAATATTGTGTTCTCCATCCAGTCAGGATTTTAAAAAAGAATGAGTTGTAGTGTATTATGTAATCCGGGTCAGTTTTGATGTCGCAAGTTTTTCAATTATTTTAGTATCAATATCTTCACTAACAGACAGGGTCCCATCCCGGATGGCCTGATCGACAAATCCGGATCCGGTCTCTGTCCGGATGATCAGGGTCGTATACCCTGCCGGAGTTCCAACTGACCCGGCAGCGATATCGGCATCAAGTGCAGAGAAATCTGCACATGAATGACATCCCTGTCTCATCGCACGGGATATTTCATTCAGTGGAAGAACCTGAACAGAGCCATCGGAAAGGGTTACCTCAAGTTTTCCTTTCACATCCATATGGGTTATGGAGTGAGGTGAAATACCATGGTCTCCTTTGAGAATCTCTTCCATTAACGTATGATAATCAAAACTCTCAGTGCAGAATAGTCCAATAATCAGCCGGATTGAACGACCGAAGGGTTTGAGAAGATCATGTGAAGAGTCCTTCATGGCACGGGCAGCCTGGACTACGCACGGTGTCCCGACCACCGCTATCTTACTCATTTTTTTATCGATGACTGCGGTCTTCAACGATCGCAAAACAGGGACTGACCAATTATATCGTGATCCTGCATGCTCAATCAGTTCTCCGGTGCTGGTTATGAGAAGAGAACAGGGTTTGTGAGTCCATGGATCTTCGGTAACGGTCACAACACCATCAATAAGACCGTTTTTAAGCGCAGAAATCAGGATTGCAGTGACAGCCCCGCCACTCTGCCGGCCGGGTATCGATGTCACTGCCTGACCACTCATCAGTTTAAGATAAGAACCGAGAGTATCCGTCTTCTGTTCATGCGTTCTCGGACATACTTCAAAGCACGCTCCGCAGGAGACACTATCAGTCTCCATTTTACAGTACCCTGTAGAGGACGGGTGATTAATTCCTGGTTCATCGATAAAAAACAGGGCATCTGCCGGACAGACTGCAACACATGCACCACAGCCGCTACAGGTGCCGACATCCCATACCGTATCTTTGAGACCCAGGTAACTTTTTTTATCAGCCATAACTCATTCCCAGATATATTTCCCGGCAAAAGGCCGTGCATTAATCGGAGCTATTCGGGTAAACGGTGACGCCATCAGAGGGAGTGGATCGATATCAAACTTACTACAGAAACTTGAGATATTTGATCCAAGAGTAGTTATCTCATCCGGAGTCGCCCGCCGGACAGCGCTTCCAATACCAGGAATCCAGTTTGCAACAGATCCCCTGACATAGATCTCTCCTCCATGGATCCCACTGGCTATGCCCATCTCAGCAAATGGTTCATTAATATCATCATTCATCCGAAGCATGATGATAAGCCCGCCTGCCATATATTCACCCAGAAATGCGCGTGCATTCCCTCCGATAATGAGTATGGGTCTTTTCTCAAGGTACTGTTTCATATGGATACCGCCCCGGTATCCAATATCATCGCGCACATACACACAGCCACCCCTCATGCTATGCGCTGTCGCATCACCACTACTCCCGTGGATTACAATTAGACCTTCATCCATCGTATTTCCGGGTGCGTGGTCAGCGTTTCCATGAACAACAAGGGTCGGCCCTTTCATGAGCATACCGAGATCACCACCGGTAACTCCCTCGATGGTTATCGTAACATCGCCGGTCAGTCCATCACCAATGAACCGCTGTCCCATTACATTTCGGATTGTGATCTCTTTTGCACCGGCCTTTACTGCAGCCCGAATCTGCTGATTCAAGGGAGTGTAATGGAGGCCCTGTGCATCAATTTCCACCCCTGCCATTTCAGGCCCCCACCTGTTTTACATCAAGGACATCAAGCATGGATTGATCGAGCATATATCCTCTGAGCCGATCACGGTTCCCCCGCAGGGATTCTATGCTGTTAATCCCTGCTGCGCCCATGAGCTCAGCGAGTTCAAGGGTCCACGCATCAATAAGATTACCAACATTCACCGAGGCTTCTTCAGGATTCAGTCTTGCAACAAGATCAGGACGCTGAGTGGCGATTCCCCATGCGCACAGACCCCTATAGCAGGTTCCACACACTCTGCAACCCATAGCTACCAGTGCAGCAGTCCCGACATAGACTGCATCAGCCCCGAGGCAGATGACTTTCGCTACATCAGCACTCTGCCTGATACCACCGGACGCAATTATTGAGACTTCGTTACGAATTCCCTGCTGACGCAGTTTTGCATCTACAGCTGCCACGGCTGCTTCAATGGGGATACCAACATGGTCTCTAAAGACGGTTGGTGCGGCTCCGGTACCGCCACGGAATCCATCTACAACAACTGCATCTGCACCTGAACGAGCAATACCGGCTGCGATAGCTGCTACATTATGAACGGCTGCAATTTTTACAAACACCGGCTTTTTCCACTCAGTAGCTTCTTTGAGACCTCTGACTAACTGTTTGAGATCTTCAATAGAATAGATATCATGATGAGGGGCCGGGCTGATGGCATCACTGCCCTCCGGAATCATCCGCGTACAGGAAACATCGGCGCATACCTTTTCACCGGGCAGATGTCCTCCGATACCTGGTTTTGCTCCCTGACCGATCTTAATCTCGATTGCTGCACCGCGTTCAAGGTAGTTGACATCAACGCCGAATCTTCCCGAAGCTACCTGAACGATCATATGATCCTGGTACGGATAGATCGCCTCATGAAGACCTCCTTCACCGGTCCCCATGAAAGTTCCAGCTTTTGTGACCGCTTTGGCCATTGCGATATGAGAGTTGAGGGAAATGGCTCCGTAACTCATATGTCCGATCATGATCGGCGTCTCGAGTTGGAGGTTTTTTGCAAGAGTAGTTCGCAGTTCAACCTCATTGCCAGGACCATACGTGAGATCCAACTGCCTGGGTTTCTTTCCGATGAACGTGCGAAGTTCCATCGGTTCACGAAGAGGATCAATACTTGGATTTGTGACCTGACAGGCGTCAAGGACTAACCGATCAAAGATTATCGGATAATCCATCGTGTTCCCCATACCCCCAAGGAGAATTTTTCCTGATTCAGCCTGCTTGAAAATATTTTCTCTAACCTGAGTTGTCCAGACGGGGTGACTCCGGTAATCACACGGTCGTTCAGCGATCATGATCGCATCACGGGGGCATTGTGAGAGGCATCGATGACAGGCAACACAATTTCGTGAGTTGATTCTGATCTTTCCATCCTCAATCCGGTATACCCCATACGAGCAGTTCTCGACACACCGACCGCACATCATGCATTGATCGTGATCGATATGGACCTGGAATTTTAGCGGGCGTGACCCGATGATCATGCCACAATCCTCCCAATAACCGGTTGTCCGGCCCGCGGCATGGATATTTTCTTCAGACCCGGTTCCATGGTCCGGATAGCCGCCTCTTCGCTCGATATATAGAGTCGGCTATCATGCTCTCCTGCTACCAGGGGGCGAAGCTTGATCCTATCTGAGAATCCTACCAGAGCATCCTGTGAGGCAACTGCAATTGCAAAGGGACCATTCATCATGGCCTGGCCATATGTGAGCCTTATTGCTGTATTCAGTTCCTTTTCTTTGGGTTCCATCCGTTCAATCTCTTCCCAGAATGGGGGGGCCATTGCCCGGACTGCATGTTCAGGTGAGAGGTGGTGCCTGCGTGCAAGGAGATCCATAAGATAGGCTACGACCTCTGTGTCGGTATACATGGTACAGCTGTATCCAAAACTTTCGATGTATCGCCGATTGGTTCCATAGGAGGTGATCTCACCATTATGGACAACGCTCCAGTTCAGGAGGTTGAATGGATGGGCGCCACCCCACCAGCCAGGAGTATTTGTAGGATATCGGTTATGGGCAATCCAGAGATATCCTTCATAATCCTCAACCCGGTAGAAATCAGCAACCTCTTCAGGCCATCCAGATGCTTTAAAGACTCCTACATTTTTTCCTGATGAGAAGACCAGGGCACCAGGAATGGTGGTATTGATGGTCATCACAATCTGCGAGACGATATCATCATCAGGATTATCACTTCTCGGCATCAGCTTCCGGTTCGGCCTGAAGAAGTATCTCCACGGGGTGTGAAGTTTCTTCATTCGCCCGGCTTCGTACGTGGGTATTTCTTCGTCGTGCTCTACCATCCCCCAGGTTTCAAGGATCTCCTCAACATATCCCTTCGGTTCCACAATATTGTCGTAAAAAACATGAATCGCATAGAGATCTGCATAGTCGGGATATACACCATACGCCGCATATCCCGCGCCTTCACCACTCCCTCGTTCATCCATTATGGATAGAGCTTCTCGTACTGCAGACCCGTCCATGGGTTCGCGATTTCGATCAATCACGCCTATAATTCCGCACATATCACCACATAAACCAGAAATGATGCCAAAAAGATATTAGATACTAAATACATGCTGTAAGCTCTGTCTGTTCCTCAACGGCCAGATGGAAGCTCGTTAGTTGTAACTTGTTTTATAGGTTCTTCCAACTTATTAAATTGACTAATATCACAC
>DATMXW010000050.1:0-36210 GCA_035561295.1 Methanospirillum sp.
CAATAAGTAATCCTGAGTTGCATCCAGTTTTAAAAGGGGAAAAATGACACGTCATATTTTTCCCTCTATTCATTGATTGCAGGATTATTTCTTTACTAAAATGATTGCAACCGGTTGCAACTGATGTGGCTTTCAAGATTATCAGACACAAAAGTAAATGGATTTGGTTCAACGCGGTGGAGATCTTTTTCACATTAGCTCAATAAACCACTAGGTTTCATTATCCTGTAATATCACCATATGCCAGGAATAATCCTGAACCTGACCTGCCTTGAATATTCAGAATATCCAGATAACTCATCTTTCAGGGTACAATCTTCCAGATATGTTCTGATAAGAAACAGAATCACAGCACACACAGTTGGAATTGCAGCCCAGAGGGAGTTAAACATCAGGGGTTCAGCAATCATACAAAGAATGAGTCCAAAATATCCTGGATGACGGATATATTGATATGGTCCCTCAGTAACAACATGATGACCACGGTCGCTCTGAATACGGATCACACCAGAGAAGAATTTATTTGTAATCCCAGAATTGATGACTATACCGTATCCTAGGATAAACATGCACAATCCTGAAATCTGAAGCATTAGAGAAAAAGAATCAGTCCAGTGAAATCGATGATCAAGTCCGGCCAGAAGAAGGATAATGAAACCGAGGACCGAGAGGAGAAGAACCATTGCTTGATCCCATTTTTTAACTCCCTTCCTGCGTTCAGAACGTTCTTCTATCAGAGACGGACTGACACCCAGAGCAAGAATTATTGTTGCTATCACATGAACGATGATAAATATCCAGGCCATTCGCCAGAAAAACTGACCTGAAGATCCAAATAACAAAGCCGCCATCAGAAGAACCGGGATAAGACCATACGTGAGCCCTTTCATCCTCGTTCTCCATTCATTCCCCATGAGCACAACACGATTTTTTGAATTCATTACAATCCCCCGGAACCTTCGGTCTCGTCCTGAGATCGGGAAAATACTCGTTTCCCACCAATCCAGGTCTCATCAACAATAGGAGGATCTGCGGGGTTTAGATCACCCTTAAGGACTACAAAATCAGCAACAAGCCCTTCCCGAAGCATTCCTCGTTCAGCCTCCTGGTTCCCAACGTATGCACTACCAGCAGTATAAATCCAGAGCCATTTTTCAAACGGCATCATCTGCTCAGGTGAGATTATATTTCCCTGGCCATCACTCATTGTAGCAGCCATAGAACAACAGGCGATGACGTCTCTTCCATCCATAAATCCCCCCGGGTAGTCACTACTTCCACCCAGAACAACCCCGGCTTTCATCAGATCGCCATATGCAAACCAGGTTGTTCCTTCAATCGGAACTCTGTTCAATTGACTCGCACGGGTTAAAAACTGAGGCTGGACACTCGCACAACCTCCCAGTGATGCCAAATGAATGATCTGTTCCTGACTTAAGAGATTCACATGTTCAAGCCTGGGCCGTAATGAAAACCCACTTGGAAGAATCTTCTCCGCAGATTCAAAAGAATCAAGAACTACATCCACCGTAACATTTCCAAGACAATGTACACAAACCTGAAACCCTTGGTGTATCGCATCGGTGATAATCTCCTGAAAATCATCACGATATGACCCACTTGCATAGATCTGACTCTGGATTTGGACTGATAGTGCCATCATCTCCTTATTAGCACCATCACCAAAGACTTTCACCGGCCCCACCCGTAATCGCTCATCTCCGGCCCCAAAGGTCATCGCCTGCAGGCGATCACCAACCCGGTTATCAAGCAACGTCTCTCCATGAGGCATCATCAGGACCGATACCGGCAATCTCTGCTCGGCATGAAGTTTTTTATATGCTACTTCAGCACCGGGAGTTACTCCAGGATCATGGACAGCAGTTATTCCAAACCGGAGAAGATCACGGGCAGCGTTCTCTATTAGATCTGCGTAATATGAAGAATCACAGGATAACGCCTGATACAAAACCGGTATGCATGCAGTTTCTATTAAAACTCCGGTCAGCTCCCCTCTTTCATCCTTACTTATTATCCCCGAGCCAGAACTCTTGGATTCGTTGGTAATTCCAGCAAGGGAACATGCCCTGGTATTTGCTACAATGGAATGGAAGGTAGTATGAATCAATATGACTGATTTTTCTGCCATGATAGAATCCAGATCATCTTTGGTGATCTCAATTCCCCCATAATGTAAGTCAAACCAGGGAAACCCAACAATATACTCCTTTTCCGGATGGGAAACAACATAGTTATTCAGCCGGTCAAATAGTTCCTCTTTATTCTGACATCCGGAAAGATCCACCCACTCAGGCAGGAAACACCCGAATGAGAGATGAAGATGGGAATCAATGAAGCCTGGAAGTAATGCCCTCCCCTGTAAATCATAGATCTCAAGCTCTGGATATGAATTCAGGATATCTTTGGTTCCTGTAGCGATAATCCGTCCATTTTGGAAGATCACCACTTCCACTTCAGGATCTGAAGGATTCATAGTGAGAATTCTACCACCGGTAATTGCAATAGAATGGGATTTTGAAAATTTTTTTTCGCAGATCATGTGAATTACTCCTTCATTGTGGGTTTGGGTTACGCTCATTCTACCCGAACCTGAGCTCCCACACCCGATAACAAATAACATCTGTAACTTGAAATTATTAAAGTTACTCAAAGGTAACTTAAGTGAATAAAACGATAATTATTACCACATAAAAGAATATAGTAGAGGTGATTATGCCAAAGATAATATCAGAATACCGGGAGGAAGCGATAAAAAGAATTATACAGGCAGGTCTTGAAGTGCTGTACGAAAAGGGGTACTGCAACACCACGATGGAAGAGATAGCCAGGAAACTCAACGTTACAAAACCTGCTCTCTATCGATATTTTAAGAATAAAGATGAGTTAATAATTGCGAGTGCGAAGGACAGACAAAAAGATTACCGGCAGATTATCTCTTCACAGCAGAATAATAGTTGTCCGATAGATTCCTGGATCGAAATATTTGATCTCGTACTTTTACCGGATCCGGGATTACAGTCAATTTATTTTGATATCATCTCTATGTCATACCGGAGAGATGACCTGAAAACATTCTCCTGTCAGAGAATGGCAGAAGAGATCAAGACCGAAACCCAGAATATTATCAATCTGCAGAAAGGAGGTCTGATACGTCTGGATATCGATCCCGAAACGGTATCGGTCACTCTTATCGCATTATTCAATGGTATGAGACTGCAGATCCTCCTAGGTGTTGATAGAAACATCCTTCGGGATACATGGATCAAAAACCTTCACGGATTGTTTTTTTCAGAAGACCAGAAAGAATCCCTTCCTTGTCAGGAATGCAGATGGAATCATGATTGTTACCATAACGGCTCAATAGGTCATTAATTCCCCCCATTCTTAGAACCCAACTTTGCCATTAACAAAAAAAATGGTTCTTAGTGATGATTGAATCGGCTAAAATGCAAACAAAACTAAGAACACATTTATTTTTTGTTAGTGGCAAAGTTGGGGTACAAGGGAAGGGTTCGTGATACTATGTGGCTGTGCTCATGCAGGAATAGTAAATAGTGTATCGCATGCACAAAGAATGACAAGTCTCGATACCGTTCATGTCGCCCTTGGAGGGTTCACTTCACGAATATCTTCGGAATCCTGCACCAATTCAGGAAGGTAGATAAGATACATAGTATTCTGGATAATAATGAATGCAATCACCATGGATCTCGATGAAATTACCATCAGTAGGACTATTCTATCAGCGCAGATGAATACCGTGATTAATTATATGGACTGGATGGTCGCCGTCATCGGAGCAAGGCCCGCCGGGCTTACCTGTGCAACACTTACCCTGAAGGAGGCATCAGGGTTGGTGTCATTGAGAAGAAACTCTCTGTGGGTGGAGGTATGTGGGGAGGTGGGATGATGTTTCCAAGAATTGCCGTGCAGGAAGAGGATTGCCGACTGCTTGACCGGTTTCAGATTCATTCCACCGCCTATACGGAAGGATATTATATAGCAAAATCAGTTGAAGCAGCCTCCAACCTTACCGATGCTGCGTGTGATGAAGGTGCTGAATTCTTTAATCTCACATCTGTAGAGGATGTCATGATCAAGGATGACCGGAGGATCAACGGACTTGTGATCAACTGGACTGCGGTTAAATCGGAAACCTCCATGTCGATCCCCGGGTCATGGGATGCAAGTATACAGTCGATGCAACCGGGCATGATGCGGTTGTCGCGAGGCTAGTAGAGAAAAAGGGCGGAGATCTTCAAGTGAAAGGTGAGAGTTTCATGTGGGCTGATCGTGCTGAGTCACGAATTATCCAGCATACAAAGGAGGTTTTTCCCGGCCTGGTTGTTGCCGGCATGTCGGCAAATGCCGTGGCTGGAGAGAGCCGTATGGGCCCGGTGTTTGGCGGAATGCTTCTATCCGGGGAGCAAGCGGCCAACTTTGTCATCGAAAAATTGAAGAAATAGTCTCAAATAGCCAGAGTATCCAGATTTCCTAAACAAGGTATAAGTATCAGAAAAAAAGACCGTCTCGCCACCCACAGTACCTGATCTATTGATGAGATTTAATGGCCCCATATATGAAATACGTTGCATTTCACGGGTCTTTTTTTGGTTTGTCGAGGGGCGGAAGACCTAAGAGAAGATTCATCCCATCGAACCAGAGATCCTTAATCTCGTCCTGTGCCATCCAGACGAGTTCGTAATTCTGGAGGCCGGAATAGAGTGCTACCATAAGTAATGCCAGTGTGTGGGGATCTGTCATTTCCTTTTGAGGATTCATTTTCTGCTCTTTTTTTATCGCTTCTTCAAAAGTTGTAACAAGACCCAGGTAGTATTCACGAGTGGCACGACGCACATCTAAATTTCGTACGGCAAGAGCAAACATCTCAAAAAAAATTGCCCGTTGTCGATGATCACTTAAGGAAAATTTTTCAAATATCTGAGTCAACATCTCTTCAATTGGACGGTTGTAAAACGAGTCATATGTAATTCGTTCAAAATCACCCTGAAATCTTTTCAGAGCAGCAGTAACAAGTTCCTCTTTACTCTTGAAATACCAATACACCGCCCCTTTTGAGACACCGATTTTTTTTGCGACATGTTCAAAGGTCATCTGGTCGCAACCCCTTTCAGCAATCACATCAATTGCAGCTTCGATGATACGACGCTTTGCTTCCTCCTTATATTCGGGCACGACTTTCGGCATTGAATCCAATACTAATTTCATCCCTAACCAGAAAAATATGGTGTCTGAATAAAATCAAAACAATTTGTATATATACATCCTTAACTGAATGTTTATTGTCAGCATTTGAAGTATAAATTTCGGAGATATTGAGATAATAAAATGCGAATTTTTCAGAACACCGTTTCGGTAATTACAAGGTCTCATGGAAAGCTGATTGCCTAAATAATGACGTAGCTCAATGAGGCTTGTTTCTGATTTAATGACCTTGAGATCATTCCCCTCAAATCAGGATGACCATGCCCTCAAAAGGACTGATACATTAAAAACCACCCCCCATACTTGAACAGAGGCTTGCTTCTATTCAAAGGCTCTAAAAAATTTGGAATCCTGGAAAAAAATTACTCAGTCTCTGATTGAGATAGGTGAGAACACAAATAATCGTTGAACGGTAAGGGAGCACATTATGCAAAATCAATTAATCAGTATGAATGTAACGCAAGTTGGAGTAATGCGATTTTCTGCAAAGACAAGTCATGGAGCAGAAATACTGAGTGAACCAAGCCCGATGCTAGGCGGAAGTGGAGCAATTCCAAATCCTATGGAATACTTGATCGCATCAATTGGAACGTGTGCTGCGATTAAGATTCAGTTAGATCTCACGAAAATGGGGTGCACTCCCAAATCTATTGGAGTTAAGATAGAATGTTCACAAAAGATGACACCCCCTCAGGTTCTAGAACATATTCATCTTGCCTTTACGTTATCTGGAATGCTTGATGAAGAGAAGGTTTCTGAAGCGATTCATGAAGTTATGATTCTCTATTGCCCAGTTGCAGTCATGGTGGGCAGAAGCTCAACCATCACCTGGGATCATCAAATTTTGGATAGTGTTCCTGAATGACTGAATTGCCAACGGGAAAAAATCCATAAATATACCCCCCAATTTCGCCAATTATCGATAACTGATATCAACAGGGCAACGATGGATCTCTCTGAAGGGTCTGGGGTAGTGGCCCAGACCAGCCAGGAGTCCTCTAATACCATCACAGATCAGATGAATCAGTTAAATCAGGTAACCCGCGACATAACAGGGCTTTCTGCATCTATTGAAGAGATCACTGCAAACGCCCATGATGTCCAGAAACTGATTGCACAGATATCCTCATAAGGGAATCAGGCTGTTCAACAAGGTGAGGATGCCACCTCAAAGATGAAGGTTGTTGAAGAGATCTCCCGTGTCGCGACTGATCATATCAGCACACTCAACTGGCGGATCAAAGAGGTTGGAAAGATTGTGCAGATGATAGCAAATATCGCCAATCAGACCAACCTTCTGGCACTCAATTCGCTATAGAAGCTGCCCCGTGCCGGTGAACATGGAAGGGGATTTGCTGGTGTTGTCGGAGAGGTGAAGAGTCTTGCAGGAGAATCAAAGCAGGCAACGGCTAATATTGAAGAACTGATCGCTTCACTGATAAAAGAAAATGAGATGACATCAGATTCTATGAAAAAGCGTTTGATGCAGTTTTTTCAGCAGCGACCTCTGTTACAAATGCCCTCTCGTCACTGAACCAGATTGCCCGCGATATTCATGTTGCAGAGACAAGTGTCTCTGAAATAACCCATGCTACTGAAAGTCAGGCTGTATCAACGAATCGGGTTACCCGGAACGTAGAGGATATTTATCAGAGGATTGCAGGAGAAGAGAAGAAGATGACCGGTCTTGCTGCAGTTGTTGAGGAGTCAAGTGCCGCAACTGAGGAGATAGCAAGTTCCTCTTCTGAGATAAAAGATATGGCAAAAAACCTGAAAGAACAGGTAGAGTGTTCTAAGCTATAATCGCCCCCATTCAGCCATTTAAGAGATAATCTCTTCAGAATAGGGTTTGTGTACATACACATTCCTTATCGTACACCTTTAAATTCTGAGGCACCAGGGTAATTTTCCAACCGCGATGAGCCAGAGTATTAAAGGTATCTTCTCCCAATATACATAGACCAGAATGGCCTTTTCACCTGACACTGAGCTTCAAAGAATTCAAACATTTGTCCTCTCCTACCTTCAGGATGAACCGGTCACCGTGATTCTTTTTGGATCCCGTGCCAGAGGGACCGCACATAGAGGCTCTGATGTAGACATCGGACTGATTCCCCATGGAGAGGTGAACAGCAAGACGCTCACTCTCCTCCGTGAAGGACTTGAGGAGTTTGCCACACCGTGGATCATTGAACTGGTGGATATTTCTAAGACCGATGAATCATTTCGATCGCATGCCATGAGGGAGGGAATAATTTGGAAAGAGTGAATCAGTCTATCAGTATCACGAGGCGTGCTCTCTCTACTCTTCACTCAATTCTGTCAGAACCAGAATCAGATATTATCCGGGATGCAACAATCCAGAGATTTGAGTACTGCTGTGATCTGAGCTGGAAACTACTCAAAGGGTACCTGTCTTATGAGGGAATCATCTGCACCAGCCCAAAAGGCTGTTTTAGGGAAACACTCCATATCGGACTTCTTTCAGAAGAGGAGGTCCTAACAGGGCTTGGGATGATTGATGACCGGAATATGACAACCCACGTATATCGCGAGGAGGTTGCAAGAGAGATCTATCAGAAGATTCCGGAGTACTATAACCTGATGGATACCATTGTAACAAAAATCGTAGTCCGGCTTGAAAACCAATAAATTACACTCACAAGAACTGCTCAGCCATGAGACCAGTCCCTGGGAGATATGAGATTCCTGATTGTTCCTCATCCCACTTTCCTGAACTTTCCTTCAGGCACCAGGATCTCAAAACGTGCTCCTTTTCCAGGTTCACCAGTCTCATGAATGGTTATCCCGGTGATCTCCAGGATCTCTCGTGAGAGATTGAGTCCAAAACCGGTATGTTTAAAGTATTCACGGTTGAAGATTTTCGATTTAACCTCATGGGCAATTCCTACCCCATCATCTTCGCAGACAATGGTGTATCCCCCGGTTCCTGCAAATCCAGAAAACCGAATCAGGGTAATCGTCTCACCATATCGTTTTGCATTATCCACAAGATTGTAAAATACCTTAATCATGAGAGGATCAGCAAATATCTCAATCCCCGATATATCAACCTGCAGTTGAATCTGACCGATATCAATTGTTCGGACCGCATGAGAGATCACGTTGGAGATATTCTGCCATACTGGTGAGTGGACCCCGATATCCTCATAGTCCTTGGTGAAGGATATCTGTCTCTCAATATTCTGAGCGGATTCGAGCGCCTTATCTACATACCCGTTGATGGGAGGAACCAGGTTATTTTCCTGAACCAACCCTAAATATCCAAATATTACCTGGAGTTGATTCCCGATATCATGCCTGGTGATACTTGACAGAAGATTGAGTTTTTTATTGGATAGAACTAAAGCATCCTCTGATTTTTTTCGCTCACTGATATCCACACAGACTACCAGGATCCCGGATATATTCCCCTTGTCATCACGGAGGGGCACTTTATCAGCCTGGACCCAAAGGCGTTCCCCATTTGCAGAGATCATTCTCTCAATAATACCCAGTTTAGGCTTTCCAGTTGAGATAACCTCCATATCATCCAGGTAATAGGTTTCTGCCAGATCGGGAAAGAGAACTCGGGCACTCTTTCCCTCAATATCAGATTCCTGTCTTCCAAACGCCCTCGCTGCAGCGGAGTTGACCCGGATAAAATTATTTTCTGTGTCTTTGTACCAGATCATCACCGGGACATTCTCCAGGATTATCTGGTAATCAGTAATACGCTGATGAAGCTCTTTCTCGATCTGCCTGCGCCAGGTAATATCGGTAAATACCGTAGCAAATTGCCCTTTTTTAGGAGAGTATACAGAAATTGAGAAATATTTATCCCAGTCAGGATAATAGGTTTCAAAAGACTCTGCCTGCCCTGTTTGCTCGACCTTTGAATAGATCTCAAGATACGGTGGTGAGGTTACATGGTACGCATCACAACTGAGCTTTCCGACAACATCATCACGATGAACGCCAAGCATCCGCTCAAACCCAGGATTTACAGCCAGAATACGATATTCAATCGCTCTGCCATTATCACCATAGACCAGTTCATGTAGTGCATTTCCTTCTTCCATATGATCAAAAAGTGACCTGAATCTGGTCTCACTCTCGCTGAGGGCCAGTTCATTTTCTTTTATTTCACGAAAGAGAAGATTATAGGGATCGATCAATGAAACGACAATTATTGCACGATAAAAAAGGTACACTGATATCAATCTGAAAAGGTGGCCAAGCATATTCATGAATCCATACACGCTGACATAGGACGTAAAAGCCAGTTCACCGAGAACAATACAGATAAGAGCGCCGGCCAGGAGTTCCCAGACCCTATAATCAAATGAATTCCGCTTCAGATACAACAAAAAGATCGTTGCAATAAAAATTGCTGAAATAACATACTCACTGATTATCTTGAACTGGGTCAGTCCCTTACCTTCGATAAAGCAGGATGGAAAATTGTGCCAGACAAAGATACTTGCATAGAGGATGCTACAGATGACCGTACATACCACGATGACAATTTCCGAGTCATATCGTCGACCTTTAGTAATTGACCTTCCAATATAGAGAACAGCACACAAGAATGTAACACTCTGGAAAGCACGGGCGGCTATCCAGAGCTCGGTAGGCACATCTGCACCAGCTCCGGGAAAGACCCCCATCCCCTTGTACGAGAGTGTATGGATGAGATCAAAACTTTCGATATAGAGGAATGAGATACCTGTGATTAGAAAGAAGGTATTTGGTATAATCGTTCGGGTATTCCAGACGATCATAAAGATACAGAGCGCTACCCCAATCCCCGCGAGTTCTACTATCCCATGAAACAGAAGATAGTTCTGAAGACTGATAAGATAGAGACAGAATAGAATGAACAGTGAGCATGCGGGTACGATAAGCACCCGGGCAGCACGTGATCCTGAACTCTCTGGGTTCATTCCACACCAGGATCAGAGAACCTGTATTTCCCGGGTGGCACTTGGATCTCAAACCTAGACCCCTTTCCTTCCACTCCACACTCTCTTATGGATAGCCCGGTAATTGAAAGGATCTCACGGGCAAGAAATAGCCCAATCCCGGTATGATGCCCATATCCGTGATCAAAGATGCGTTCTTTTTCAGGCTCAGGGATACCAATTCCATCATCCTCACAAGTGATGACCACACTATCACTCACTTCCCGGGAGGTGAAACGGATGGTAGTGATCTCACCAGCGTGACGGATAGCATTATCCATGAGGGTAGTGAAGACCTTTCTGATGATGGGATCTGCATACACCCACATACCAGGAGGAACCTGGTTATCCAGGGTGATTGTACCAGGTGAGACTTCAGGTTTTGCCGATTCAATAATCCGATACATATTCTGCCACCCACTTGATACGATACCAAATCCCTCATACTCCCGGGTAAATCCGATGGTTGCCTGGATACGGGCGCTCTCCTGCTTTGCACGGGAAATATAGGTGTGAATTTTCTCAATATCCGATGTATGAAACGCCTGATCCACAAGGAGATCAACTGCTGAAACCTGATTCAGGATATCATGCCGGGTAAGACTGGTGAGCAGCCGGAGTTTCTGGATTGACTCACGGAGTGCCTCTTCTGCGAAGGTTCGTGCAGTGATATCCCGCAATATGGCCAGAACCTCATGGAGTGTTGAACGGACGATTCTCATCTCATACCATCTTCTCCCTATCGGAAGATCCAGATAGTAATCAAATATTTGCAGGTCACCAGTCCTGAGTGCCTTTTCAATTGCAGAAATTCCCCGGGATGCGATTGATGGCGGCACTATTTCATGAATTGACTTTCCGATAAACTCCTCCGGGGGGACCAGTAACTGACTCTGATCTTTCGCCTGGCATCCGCGAAAAATTCCCTGATCATCAAAAATAAAAATTACATCAGGCAATGCAGATACAATTACCCTATACCGTTCCTCGCTCTCACGCAATGCCTCTTCAGCCTGATTCTTCTCCAGTTCACCAGCTGCTCGCACAGCCACCTGTTTTAACAGAGATTCTGCGAGATGTGAGTTTTCAAGGGGTTTTCTTCCGATGACGGCGATAAGACCGATGGGTTTTCCGTCAAAACCCCATAATGTGGTTCC
The DNA here is from genome assembly GCA_035561295.1 of Methanospirillum sp. GTDB lineage: Archaea > Halobacteriota > Methanomicrobia > Methanomicrobiales > Methanospirillaceae > Methanospirillum. Next base: position 11,369 of record DATMXW010000050.1, read on the forward strand.
CACATAACTCTCTGCACCCATATCCTGGAGCACGGCATCAGAGGGAAACCGATGACGTACATCCCGGGAGAAGATACAGACACTCTTCCCAACGACATCGCCACAGGGGGTATCTTTCAGGGTATACCTGACATTATCCTCAAAGTCTCCATCACAGTATATCGCTACAGTCTCTGCAGAGAGCAGATCTCCCTCCAGACGATCGATACAGACATAGTCCATATGGAGGACATCGGCAAGGTATCTGGCAAGAACCCGGAAAAAATCTTCCCCGGTCTGAAGATACTCAGAACGGAGGAAAAACTCCATGACATCTTCCATCTGCTTTCGTTCAGTGACATCGATAGCAACCCCAACCGCACCACGTACCCTCTTGTGGTCATCTAATACAGGCAGAACCATCGTGTCAAAGATTAACTCCTGAACATGGCAGAACCCAGACCAGGTAGACCCAGTGAGAACCTTCTGTATCCCGGCAACAATTTCAGGTACATCCCGGTATACATCAAAGACTGATAGTCCAACGACCTGACCAGGTACAAGACCGAGAGTGGAGAGCGAACTCCCTTCAGAGAGGAGAAACGTCCCATCTTTATCCAGAGAGAAGACCACACCGTGCAGATGAGAGACCACTGTCTTCAGCAGCCCCTCACTCTCACGCAGTGCCTCCAGAACCTGCTTCTGTTCAGTGATATCAGTAAGCACATTCAGAGATGCAGGTCCCCCTTCATACTGGATAAGAACCCCCCTCACTTCAGTTATCTTTTGCCTGCCACCTTTAGTAAGAACGGTTATCTCATAGGACGGGAGTGAGGTTCCAATAAACCTCTTTTGCATCATCTCTGCGACGACTACTGCCGATTCCGGGGTGAGATACCTCATCAGGTCAGAGCCGATCAGCTCTTCAGAAGAATATCCAAAAGAAGTTGCAGCAGGTTCATTCACAAACAGAATTTTACCGTTTCTGTGCACAAGGATATAATCAGGAACATTCTGCACAAGTTGCCGGTACCGCTCTTCGCTCTCCACAAGAGAGGTCTCCATCAGTTTCTTAACGGTTATATCCCGTGTAGCGCCAAGAACGGCAGTTCCCCCCTTGTATGGGATGGTGGAAATAGAGATCTGTACATGCCGGATTATTCCATCTTTGCGGATAATACGTGACTCATACTGGTCAGTCACCAGGTTCTCAGGTCCGCTTCGTCCAGATATTTCCCGAATATTTGCCCGATCTGACGGATGGATCAGATCAATGAATCGCATGGAGAGAAGTTCATCAGAAGAGTATCCGGTTATCTCAGAGAGATGAGTACTGGCATATAAAAACCGGTCACCCTGGTAAATATAAATGCCATCATGAACCTGTTCGGCGAGTGAGCGGTACTTCTCCTCACTCTCTCGAAGCGTTTTCTCTGCCAGTTTGCGCAGGGTGATATCCTCATGTACTGATAACCAGACCTGACCATATGTATGATGATGAAATGTTGAGACATTCGCATGACACCAGAACCGGGTGCCATCCTTTCTGAGATTATGGATATCTCCACTCCAGACCCCGGTCTGATTCAGACTATTGATGATATCTTCTGCAATAGACTCAGAACTCCTCTCATCAGGTGCATTGATAATACTGACAGGTCTGCCCACAAGCTCATCACGAGCATACCCAAACATCTGTTCAAAGCGGGGATTTGCATAGACAATCAGCCCATCACTCACCGAAATCAGTATCACCCCCTCTGCGATGTTCTGAACGATCAGGCTGTGCAACTCAAGTGCCTGCTCAACCTTCTTACGTCCGGTAATATCTGTTGCTATCTCTACTCTGACCCGGCGCCCGTCGACCCATCGGATCTCCCTGGCACGACAGTCATACCACCGGCAATCTTTCGTATCCTTTGCCTCCCACTGATACACCCCATTCTGGTCTGCCTGCTCAGGGAATCTTTGACTGATACAAAATGGAGAGAGATCATTCGAATCCTGCTGAGGAGATTCACTACATCCCCTCCCGGATAAATCACCGAACAGACCCCGTCCCCTCCGGTTCATGAAGAGGATTTCATCAGTATCAGTATCAGCAACATACACCAGGGCATCAATACTATCGAGAATAGTATAAATCTGTGCCTGGACTTCTTCCATCAAAACCGGGTAATCCTTCCCTGGTACAGAGAATAAATCATCTGATACTTCAGACACAAACGAATCCGTCTCTTCCGGATTATTCGGGGGATGCTGATTATTAAAAGACATCTGGTAATGGTTACGCAGATATCCAAGGATCTTCTCTGATTCCAGCCATCGACGATCGAGCTGATTTATCATCTCATCTATCTGACCAGTCTGCCCGAGAATCAGGTTCCGGACCCGTTGATCACCTATCTTCTCTGCGTTAAGGGTGATGACTGTCAGGGGATTTCTTATCCCATCATTCAGAATTGCAAGTTGGGCAAGGTTCTGCTTTACTTGTCCGAGTGCCTGATCCTTCTCCTCCTCAAGTCGCCTCTGGGCAGTAATATCCTGACCTTGAGCTATGGTGGCAACCGGAAGATCCCCATCTGCTGAGTACACCGTGGATGAATTCCAGATAACAGTCCTGAGAGATCCATCCCGATGCTGGATCTCAATCTCAACCGTCTCCCATCTGACCCCCTCCAGTGTTGTGCGAATAAGTCGCATTGAACGTTCTACCGAAGAGTCAGGGAAGAGAATCTCAAGCGAGAGTCCGATTACTTCTGAAGCATTCAGACCAGCCAGCTCCTCAAATGCCCGATTAAACCGGGTAATTTTAAACGAGGGATCCCAGACAATTATCGGGACATTCGCATAATTGATAAGGGTTTCAAGGTATGCATTTGTCTCTCTGAGCGAATTTTCATTCTTTTTCAGAGAGGTAATATCCTGGATAACCCCGACAACCCGTACCTGATTGTTCTGTGCATCTCTCTCAACCCTGGCAGTTGAATGAACCACCGTCGGTGCTGATCCATCAAATGGAGTTATTATAAACTCAATATTATACTCAAGTCCCAGGTTGATGAGATCAACAAGAGCCTGATGGACCCGCTGACGATCCGGAATGCAGGCTTCTATCTTCTCAATATCAATATATCCGGCAACCGGGGGGAATCCATATATACGGAACGCTTCTGCTGATCCCCAGATCCTGCCAGTTTGAAAATTATACTCCCAGCTACCGACATGGCCGATCCCCTGTGCCATGATAAACCGCTCCTCACTAATACGGAGCATCTGTTCGCTCTTTGTGAGATCATCGAGATTTTGTCTTAGTTCATCTTCATTGGCGGTGATCTGCTGATAGGAAGCCAGCAACTCAAAATGCTTTTTCGCCAGATCATGCTGGATCTCTTTTCGTTCGGAGATGTCAGTATGAGTCCCAACCATCCGGATCGGACGTCCCTCTGCGTCCCGCTCGACTACTTTTCCCCGGGTGAGAATCCATCGCCAGTCTCCTTGTTTGGTGAGCATCCGGACTTCGACAACATACCCTTCGTCTTTATGAGAGAGATGAACCTGAATTTTCTGTTCAGCAACTATCAGGTCTTCAGGATGAATGAGTGATTTCCAGGTAGTAATGGTTCCTGGCAACTCATCAGGCTCATACCCAAGCATGGTATACCACCGTGGACTAAATATCGCCGTACCGGTCACCATATTCCAGTCCCAGATCCCATCATTGGTGACAGCCAGAGTGAGTTGCAGACGTTCTTCACTCCTGGCAAGCAAGGTGTGTGCAGACTGTAGCTGAGTCAGATGTGATTGTAGTTCATCATCCCGTCTGGATAATTCTTCATTTTTTAAGGAAAGTTCATACTCTGCCTTTTTTCGTGCCTGCACCTGATTCCACTCACGAAGACTGCGTCTACATGTGTGAGCGATCTCAAGGACCATATGATCAGACTGTATCAGGTAATCGAGGGCTCCGGATGTGAGGAGGCGCTCCGCAAGTTCACCATCTTCCTGACTGATCATCATAATGATCGGGAATGGGGAGGGAATATCACCATCAGAGAGGAGTGCAGCCCCTTCCCCATCAGGGAGCCTCCAGTCGATAAAAGCAATACCGGGAGGATCAGAAGAGATTATAAATCTTGCTTCAGCTATGGTTCGCGCAAAGGAGAGGCGATATTTTTCCGGTAAGGATTCAAAACCACGGCTGATGAGGTCTGTCTGCTGCTCATCATCATCGACAATCATAATATGCAGCACTGCATCTTCCTTTGAATCAGCCATCTTCTGATCTGCTCCGGATTGTGTCATTTCGGCTGTAGACTCCTGCAAGGGCTATTCCGGGAAAACCCGGGGAACAAACACAGGATGTATCAGGTGCACAATCCTCAACTTTATAGGGTATTGTCCGGGATAGCACTTGTATCTTATTGAAGGAATACTGCACAGAGCCTTTCTATCAAGAGAGGAGATCACAGAAAAGAGTATGAAAACCATTACCGTCACAAGCAATCTCATACGCTCTGATGCGCAAACGAAGTACCAATGGTGATCCATGAGAAATCTATATTTCTTCACCCCTCCATTGTTACCATAATCCATGTCATCCCCTCCCTTACGAGTCCTGTATGTAGACGATGAAGAAGCCCTTCTGGATATCGCCAGATTATTTCTTGAACGATCAGGAGGGTTTAAGGTCGAGATTATATCATCGGCACAGGCAGCATTAGATATCCTGCAGAAATCCCGGTTCGATGCCATCATCTCAGACTATCTGATGCCGGTGATGAATGGAATTGAACTCCTCAAGGCGGTAAGAGAGGACCCCAGGATTCGCGATATTCCATTCATCCTCTTCACCGGAAGGGGACGGGAAGAGGTAGTCATTGAGGCGATCAACAGCGGAGTTGACTTTTACCTGCAAAAAGGAGGGGATCCAAAATCCCAGTTTGCTGAACTCAAACATAAGGTTCAGCAGGCTGTAAAACGCAAACGGAGCGAACAGGCAGCTCTTGAGAATTATGCTCTTCTTTCACTGGCAGAAGGAATTACGGGTATCGGGAGCTGGACAGTAAATCTGAATCCCAGAAAAGGGACATATTCAGATGGATTATTCAGCATCTTCAGGATTCCACGGATAGAGAATCCATCATTTGCATACTTTAATGACGTGATGCACCCGGACGATCGCAGCCGGATTGAATCACTCCAGAACCAGTTAATCCAGGAAGAGTTGGATTATTACGAGGCTGATTTCAGGATTATCTGTCCGGATGGATCAGAGCGGTACATCCACTCAATTACCAGATCGATCACGAATCTGGATGGATCAGTCAGACTGAACGGAACGGTCCAGGATGTCACCGATTTCCGTGCGATAACTGATGCTCTCAGGATATCAGAGTACAAATACCGGCGTCTCCATGAAAGTATGATGGACGGGTTTGTTCTGGTCTCGATGGATGGCAGGATCCGCGAATGGAATGACTCTTTTGAGCAGATGCTCGGGTATGCACCGGATCAACTTGCCCGGATGAAATATCAGGATTTTACCCCTGAAAAATGGCATGATTTTGAAGAGAAAATCATCACAGAGATCGTGAAAAACGGATTTTCTGGCGTTTATGAGAAGGAAAACCAGCGTGCTGATGGCACAACATTTCCGGTAGAAATCCGGGCGTTTCTGCTCAAAGATTCTGAAGATGGCAATGAAGGCATGTGGGCAATCGTTAGAGATATCACCACGCGAAAAGCGGCCGAAGAACATCTCATCACTTCAGCACGAGAATGGCAGGCAACTTTTGACACGATCAGTGACGCGGTCTGGATTCTTGATAAAGAAAGCCGCATCATCAGGTGTAATGCAGCCACTGAGACCTTGTTTGGCCTGTCAGGAGATGAGATCCTTGGCAGGCACTGCTTTGAGGTAGTTCATAATTCATCTGAGGCTATCGAAGAATGCCCTTTCCAGTGTACGATGCAGAGCGGATCCCGGGGAGCACTTGAACTGCAAAAAGGGGACCGTTGGTGGCAGATAACGCTGGATCCGATCCTGAACGAGCAGGGGGAAAAAACCGGTGCAGTACATATCATCAGGGATATTACCGCCCGCAAAAAGGGAGAAGAAGATCTGATAGAGACATCTCGTGAGTGGCATCAGATATTTGATTCAATTGGATCACCGGCCCTTATCATGGATGGAACGCATACTATCATCCATGGAAATCAGGCAGTTCTGGCTCTGACCGGACTTTTACCTGAAGAATTGCAAGGGATGAAATGTTTTGAGATTTTTCACCATCCCGGGTGTACACATTCACCCCCTGGATGCCCCTATAGTAAGATGCTGGCTTCAGGTACGTTTGAGACGATGATGATGGAGATGGAAGCCTTTGGTGGTGACTATCTCGTATCCTGCAGCCCGCTATCAGCCAAGAACGGGCAGATAACCAAGGTTATCCATATCGCAACCGATATCTCTGATCGAAGACGTAAGATGCAAGCTCTGGAGGAGAGCGAGAAGCGGTACCGGAGCATTATTGAACATGCTCCCTGGGGGATGCACCAATACAGACTGGAACCCGATGGAAGGTTGATATTTGAAGGGTCTAACCCGGCCGGGGATCAGATTCTGGGATTATCAACGGCGAATGAGATTGGAAAGCCAATAGAGGAGGCATTCCCCGGACTTGTGGGAACAGAAATTCCGGCAGCATATACTCAGGTCGCCCAATCTGGTGAAGTCTGGCGAACCGAGCAGTTTGTCTACCATGAAGGCAGGATTGCCGGAGCATTTGAGGTTATTGCGTTTCAGGTGAGTCAAGGACATATGGTTGCCTCGTTCATGGATATCACTACGAAGAGACGTGATGCTGACGAGAGGAAGAGAGAAGAACAGGGATTGTAGATTCCTGCCAGGAGAAAAAAATTCGCAGGGAATCTATGCTGGAAATTGTATCACCATCCTGACTGGAAAACAGATCCTGATTATAGTGCCCTTATCAATCCCCTCACTCTCAGCTCTGATAGTTCCCCCATATGATCGAACAATCCGTTGAACCAGCGCAAGGCCGAGCCCTGATGAATCACGGTCATGCCTGGAGGGATCTACCTTAAAAAATTCGTCAAAGAGACGAGGAAGATGTTCTGAGCTGATACCAACCCCATCATCCTGGATAATGAGGCATATGGTATCCCCTGAAAGTTCGGTTGATATCGTTATCGTCCCCTGTACCCGGGAGAATTTTACTGCATTCCCAATGAGCTGAGAGAAGATTAGATCAGCATGGGCCTCATTCATGCTGATGACAAATGAAGGGGAGATTTGATTCATAACCCGGAGATCATTCTGACCAATTGGAAGATACTCTGCAACGATAGCCCGATTAACAATATCAGCCACCAGTGAGGTCCCGACAAGGTGATCAGGAGATTGTATGGTTATTGAATCAAGGTTTAAAATATGACTGATAATCTGATTCATCCGCTTTGCATCCAGGATTACGACATCTAATAACTCCCGGAGATCCGGTTCATGTACTTTTTTATTGATATAGGGGAGAAGAGCGATGAGTGAGGTGAGGGGTGTTTTGAGATCATGCCCAATCTGAGTGATGAGTTCCGATTTCATGACCAGAAGACGGGAAATCTCTTCAGTACGTTCCCGAACTTTCTCATCAAGCTCCTCGTTCAGGTACATCAGTTCATCAGAGAGCTCCTCAAGTGAGAGGTTTTGAGATCCAAGGAGCTCAACATACTGGGTGATCTCTGACTCAGACTCCTTGCGATCAGTAATGTCATAATTGATCCCAGTCATGCGGACAGGGTCATTATCACTATCAATAATAACCACCGCATTCGCCTTGAGGTACCGCACTTCCCCATCTGGCCGGACAATGCGAAATTCTGTGTCAAAGGGTTTTTTTCTGCGTACTGCCAGTTCTATCTCCTCATTCACCCGCTCCAGATCTTCAGGGTACACTCCTTTCTGCCAGGCCTCATATGTCCCTCCAAAATTCTCCCGTATGATTCCATGCAGACGAAACATCCAGTCATCCCATTCAAGATGATGAGTAACCAGATCCAGATCCCAGATCCCAAACTGTGCGGCATCTGCCGCAAGAGTCAGCCTTTGGTTCATCACCCTGATCTGCTCTTCGGTCTGCTTTCTGACAGTGATGTCTACTATCACCATCAAAAAGAACTGGCGGGTCTGAATTTTGATAATCTCGCCAGAAACGAGTCCGTCCTTAATAATCCCATCCTCACACCGAATTTGCAATTCAAGATTTGAGATATGGCCAGTTCTTTCTAGTTCCTCTGCTACTGATCGAAATTGGTCAGGGTTCACAAAAAGATCCAGATCTCCGGGAGTCTTCCCGATGACATCGGATCGTGCATACCCAAGTGTCGTCAGAAATACATCATTAACGTCTACAAAGATGCTCTCTGGCAGAGAAGTAAGCGTCATCAATGCAGGATTGCTCCGAAAGAGATGTTCAAACCGCTGTTGAGCCTCAATTTCAGCGGTCAGATCCTTGGAGATACTATAGATACAGTCTGCTCCATTCCATCTTCCAGGCCAGACCCGGGTCTCAACCGGGATGAGTTCTCCACTTTTTGTCTGGAGAGGTAGCGAACGGTGATCCCATTCCTCCCGGGACATGGCTGCAAGGATATCAGCAGACTCTTTCTGATCATCTCCCTTATGCACATCCACCAGATACATACCAGAGATCTCATCCCAGGTATATCCAAGATTTTGGAATACCGCAGTGTTTGCATAGAGAAATCTGCCATCCGGAGTTCCTACCATAATCAGATCAGTCGCTGACTCAAAAAACGTCCTGAAGTTGGTTTCGCTCTCCCGGAGGGTCTCCTCTACCTGACGCCGAACAGCAACCTCTGCCATTAACCGGTCGTTCAGGGCTGATAATTCATCCTCGCGTTGCTTCGTTTCCAGTCTGGCAGTGTTGAGAGCCCTAACCATGTGGTTGAATGCATCAGAGAACTCACCCATGAAATCAACACGTTGCGAATAATCTCCTTGTGCAATCTGTTGTGCCTGCCAGGTCAGATGCCTGAGGTTTGACTGGAGTGATTTAAGAAATCCCGCAGAGAAACCTCTCTCGTCAAGCCGGGAATCAAGATTGCCAGCACTCAGACTGAACGTAAAATTCTGTATCGACTCCATCCGGGATAGGATATCCTCAAGCCGGGCTCGTGCTGTCGGGTCATCAGGAAGATGAGTTGAATCGTATGTGCCGGTCTTCAGCATCTGATCGATCGCATCCAGCACACGTCTGGTTTCAGATTGTTGATCCGTCTCTTCCTCGTCCGATTCAAACATATCTTTACTCATAGAATGAAATCCAGGTGATAATTCCCTGATGCTGCTCTATCAATCATCGTATCGGACGTTTAAAATAATGCCAGAAGACGACAACGCAGACCAGTTCCCATCCGTCACGACCATACTCATTTAATATCCTGGTGGTCCGTTCTCCAAGACCCAAGATAGCAACACATCGGTATTCATATGTCTCCATTGAGGTACAGATGATACACTGAAATTGTTAAAAGTGCCGCCAGAACGATTACTCTCTTCCTTGCAGTTATCCTCATGAGGGTGTATGAGGAGGCAGACCTCGTTGAGCACTTGGATATGTATGCAGAATATATGAGAGATACATGGAGTTTTTCCATTTCACTATTACCCTCTCAAATATCAGGTCCTGATACTGGTATTATCCTTCATCTGCAATTGAGAGGTTCCTGATGATCCGTTTGAGGGTATCCTCAAAGAGATCTATCTCACCAGGTGAGAATCCCTCGTAGAAGATAGCTATCATCCCCGATGAGACCTGGAGAAAGAGATTCCTGATGATCTCATGATCATGTGCCAGATGGATGAGGATAACCCGCCGATCTTTCTGATCAGGGCTCCGAGTAATGAGCCCGTCAGTTTCGAGGCGATCCAGCATGCTGGTTAAGGTTGATTTCTGAAGTTTGGTTCTCTGTGCCAGCTCACTAATCGGGATCCCGTCACCCTTCCAGAGAGCAAACAGAATTCTTCCCTGGGCCGGGTTGATCCCGTCAAGTCCGCACTCTTTGAGTTTTCTGGCAAACACTCTCCCGGCAAGCTGGTGGACCTGGGCGATGAGCATCCCTCCTTCAGAGAGTCCGCTCATGATCTATCTTCTAGGGTCCAGGAACAGGAATCAAGGCTCTCGTAATATCTGGCAATCCGGGGTTTGAGACAGAGGATAGAATAATCCGGATCCTGGACCCCGCCCGGGTAGTACATCGCCCACTCTTTCTGCCAGAGGGTTTTCTTGACATGCAGGTCTTCGACCACCGATATCGGCCCACCCAGCATGAGTCCCCGCCAATCGACAGGACAACAGAAGTATGCTGATGCTTTATTATTCCGGGTTATCTGCGATACTTTTTCGGACGATGTGTTCGTCGTGAAGTACAAGAGCAGATCCTGATGGTCAGCGTTAAACACCGGGGCCAGTTCCGGGTAGGTGGTGACATTACGAAGATTGAGCATGGCACGGGTCGTTGGCCAGCCATCCTCGTCGATAGTGGTCAGATACGCTGCCTCGGCATGTGCCATGAGATCGATTGCCTGATCCTGTGCCGTGGTGTGATCCATAGAATAGTAGTATATCGAACTATACGAGATAATACTATCCCCGTGAAAGAAGGTTATTCACCTGGGGGCCGGCCAAACCCGAGATGGATAACCTTCTTCGGACAGGAATCAACACAGACACCGCAGAGGATACACTCCTGTTGTTCCATCTTATCTTCCTCAACCATCCGGAGGACATCCAGAGACTGGGAGCATTCTCTCGTGCATCGTCCACACCTGATACACCGGGGTTCATCGGCGGTGAGTTGAAAGGCCGGGAGCCCGATAATATTTCTCAGCCTTCTCCCGATGATCATGATGACTGATATCGGACAGAAGAGATGACACATCCCACGTCTTCCAACAACTACAGTGACAACCACAATCAGAAGAATAATGGCTGTATAGATGATCAGTTCAAGAGGTCCGGCGACCGATAGACCCCCGGTTGTTTCATAAAAGGGATCTACAGAAAGGATTCCCCCGGCCTGAGCAAATAGTCCGATGAGCAGACCGAACCATCCCACAAAGAAGAGATACCTGAACCGATCAAACCAGGGGTTGGTGATCCGGGTATCACGAATCTCCGTTGTCTTATCCTGAAGAGAGCCGAAGGGACAGATCCAGCCACACCAGATTCGGCCACAGAAGAGAGAGAAGAAGAAGATGAACGCAAAGACCAGAGCACTTCCGGTTACAATTCCTGATGATGCTCCTTCAAGGATTAAGACAGGGGAGAGGTAGAAGAAGAAGACCGGCAGGAGAAGGAGTGAGATGAGAAGGACCAGGGAGCGAAACTGCTGTCTTTTCATCATTGGACGCTCCGGTGTGATACTAACGTATGAGCAAGGTACTTCATGTGAATATCTCAACAAGAGAGATATAAAAAATTTCTTAAACCTTGTTGATCTCCAGGCAGAGGCGGATCCCTACCCAATCGTCCGGATAGCTGCCGTACACTCATACATATTTGATCTACCCTGTGTTGCCCTGTTCATCCGGATCCTCCTCGTACACCATCTGACCGGCCTGTATCTCCCGGGTCACCATGATGGCTCTGTTCGGACATCCTTCTTCGCAGGTTTTACACCCGGTACATTTCTCTGCATGAAGCACAGTGCAGAACCCGTTCTCGATCCTGATGATAACCTCATCAGATGAAGAGGTTCCCTTTCCTGCCAGATGGTAATCGATCCGCTTATTAATCGGACATCCCACGACGCAGGAACCACATCCCATGCAGGTGACCTGATTTATATGAATATGACAGGAGACGAGTAAAAATGTTTCACTCCTACAGGTCATCGGAAATATTCTCCCGGAATCGAGGACCAGCTCAGGACAGACCTCGACACAGAGACCGCACCTGATACAATGACCCGCCGAGATCTGCGGAGTCCACTTGGCCGGCATCCCCTCTTTAATGACCACGATCGCCCCCGGAGAAGGACAGACCGTCATACAGAGGTAACAATGGGTGCATCCCCTGCCAGTCAGATGCGGGGTATCCCGAAAGTAATCAGGCGATTCCAGGGGCTCGGTCCTCACCAGGAAAAACTCACGAATCCAGGATCTTCGAAGGATATTTCGGAGATACAAGAGAAACGAGTGCATATGAATATTTTAGTCCTTTTATAATGCGATAGAACGGGGACTCAATATAGTCTGGACCCTGGAACCCAGAACCGAGGATCGGGTTATTTCCCTTGATGCCGGGAATTATCCAAGCTTTTTGGTTAGAGTCTCATCTGATGAATTGCGATTTTATCCCGGTGTATTCACACATCCAGGAATACATGATGTCTTGAACCTTCACAGTACCTTATGTGCTGAGTCTTTCGGATATGTACATCTATGCCTTCGATGCTAGTTCCGGTGATCTGCAATGGAAGTATCAGACCGGCATTTCAGTTGGGTGCTCCCCACGGTGGTTGGCGGTGTGGGGGATAGGGGGAGGAAAGGTGGATATGTCTATGTAATCGAATCACCGTCCCTCCCTCTGATCGGTAAAAAATATTTAGTCCTAAAAACCATACCAGGGTATCACCCGTACCTCTTATCTGGCTCTCTAATCATTCATCTCAAGTACCCTGAATACATCTACCAATACGGAATGGTTTCTCCTCCCTATCCTGGAGGAGGGCAGGAACCCATATGTACCACAGAACAAGTTCGTTCTTTCATCGAGCGAAATTATAAGAACAGAAATGAATAGGGTATAAACATAAAATTTCCAATCACCACATACCAGGATGAAGATAATTGGTATGTAGTCGCCTGCCCCATAACGCTCATGTTGCCCCTCCATTCTATTAAATATTCAGGGCATGGAAATCGTGAGCACTTTGAAAATCTATCCAGATATCCAGTTACGTTCACCTTCTGCGAAATTTAGAGACGAAATATACCAAGGAGCGGTCAGGTGAAGGGCTACACGAAAGAGATCCTTCGTAATTACCATAAGGAATGTTGAATGTGATTCTCAGTTTTTTATCCACTGAAACTGACAAAGAGCCATTTTTAAGTGATATTATGAGCGTAATTAAAAGGCGAGCCAATCATAGTTATTCATAAAATACCCACGATTGCATTCCCCGAAAGCATTCGTACAACAGCCTCAATGAGAGACCGATATAACGTGTATGGTACCTAACCCGCAAGATTGATTCGTCACCCCCCCACATACTACACCATGCGAAAATGGGCCCTCCACGAAAAGGGAGGAATCATCAATGAACAGGATGGTTCCCTGTGCACCATCAGAATCCGTATCCCTGCCGGAATTATCACCCCGGCACAGATGGCAGGAATCTGCCAAATAGCTGAGAAGTATGGCACCGGCCTGCATCTGACCACCAGGCAGACCGCTGAACTGGTCCATGTAAATCCTTCATCCATGGAGCTGATAGTCAAAGAACTCGAGGAGAACGGCACCCCGCTGGGCGCTGAAAAGTCAGAGATCGTCAACGTCACCGCCTGCCCGGGGACCGACCGGTGCAAATACGCCCAGGTTGATTCCATCCAACTCGCATTGGATCTTGACAAGAAGCATTTTGGCCGGGACATGCCGATCAAAGCACGGATCGCGATATCAGCCTGTCCAAACTCCTGCGTCAGTGAACGGCTCAACGAGATCGGCATCACCGGGGTTGTCAGGCCATACCGGATACCCGGAACCTGCACCGGGTGTGGAACATGCGTACATTACTGCAAAGAGCATGCAATTGTTATCAAGAACGGAACCATCAACCTTGATGACAACACCTGTGTGCACTGTGGAATGTGCATCAACTGTTGTCCATTCCATATCATCAAATCAGATCCCCCGGCATATCATATCACGGTCGGAGGCAAACGGGGCAGACATCCAAAGCTTGGGCACCACTTTGTCACCGTGAGGAGCCAGGACACCGTCCATCTCTGTGTAGACAAGGTGATCGAGTGGATTTATCGGCGGGCCTGGGGTGATATCCTGCTGCCGGATCAACTCGATGATATCGGATTTGAAAAATTCAGGGCAGAAGTTGTAAAGACACTGCCCCAGGAAGAGATAGTAGACGGGTATTAACCCAATCTCTCACGTATCTGCGGGTATCGAATCATCGTCATCCGGAAGGGGGTGTACCTTCCCTACTGTTGCCAGATAGAGAACAAACCGATCACGCCCATCAAGAGTGAGCATATCATTGATGTTCTCGTCATGAAATGCCCCGATAGCACAGCATCCACACCCGACCGGCTGTACCGAGAGATAGAGGTTCTGACAGATATGACCGGCATCCAGGAAGAGATTCCGATACCCCCGTTCTCCATATTTCCAGGTCATCCGGTATGCTTCAGCAGCCCAGAGAAAGACAACCGCAGCGCCCTTCACGCATGATTGATCGAAGCATGCGGTAACCATGTCCTCCTTGAGATCTGGATAGGCAGGAAGTGTCTCTAGAGCATGTTCAACCGCAATGTACCGGTATAACCCGCTTTTTATCCCGGTCACGTTGAATATCGCCAGATAGGTATCAATGGCATGGCAACATCCGGCTGAGGGAACTGTCCTGAATGCTTCTCCGGAATAGGCGCATTTGATTCCTGCCGTGCACCAGAGGAGATAGGAGAGTTCTGAGAGGGTCAGGGGATTTTCGGAAAAATCTCTTACACTTTCTCTCAGTTCAATTGCTTCAGAGAGATCTAATTCTGATACCGTGTCCCGATCCGGATCAGGAAGGGGGATGAGATCTCCAACCGGGGAAGGCTCGATATCTGGCTGCTCTATCCCTTTCATCTCATCAGTAGTGACCTGCCCGGCACCGTACCGGGTATACTCAATAAATTCAATTCCTTTCATGATAATACACCTTCGGGTTTCTCTGCTTTCGGGAGCGGGGCTTTTTCTCCGGGAGAGTCAGGCTCCAGGAGATCCCTACACATCCCAGCTCCATCTGTAGAATATCCCTGAGGAAGACCACCAGACTCCTTCCATATATCTGAGGCTAAAAACTGTTTCAGTGCAGTGATCTCATCCCGGGTTGTCCCATTATCACGGAACACCAGCATCATCTGGTCCCCATCCATGGAACCGATACCAACAGATACGACTGGATCCTGGCATCCGGTCCTCAGAAGACTCAGAATACTCCCATCACGACAGAGGGATGACCACATCAGCATGATGGCATGACATCTTCCTTTACAAAGCAGAGCAGCAGCACCCATCGCAGACATAGATCTGACCTGCACACGGTGTTCCCTGCACGTGAAGGTCACTTCAAGATGATCAGTCAGGGCATCTGAGATACCTGCGATAAGAATCTCTCTTCCAGGCTCATACTCCCGGGTGAGCCGCACCATCACCATTGCCCCTTCCTGATACCCCTCTTTTATAGCAGGAATATGGAGGATAGCATTGGAGCGGATAGCATGCATCTGACCGGCAGATCCCCGGGGACGGGGAAAGACGATATTCTCCCCGGAGATGCTCACAACCGAGACCGGGATGAACTCATCAATGCCTCCGTCACTGGTTATCGGCTCTCCGGTTCGGGCGATGCACTCTCTTTGCTCAGGCCATATATATCCCCAATATTGGAGAAATGGCGAGACAACCTCCCGCCAGGCCGTGAGTGCAGCCACCGGCTGACCTGGCAATCCGATCACCGGTGTATTCTCAACCGTCCCACAGAGCATCGTCCTTCCCGGCCGTATCGCAATCCCATGAAAGAGTATACTCCCGATCTCTTCAATCGTCTCACGAGTATGATCCCGGCTTCCGGCTGATGATCCGGCTATGACCACGACCAGATCGCACGCTTCCACCGCGGTCCTTATCGCTTCGGTAATCTTCTCCGGATCATCAGGAACGATCCCATATCGGATCGGACAGATACCTGCCTGCATAAGCAAAGCCCCGATGACCGCGGTATTACTCTCTCTCACCTGATCTGCCGTTACAGATTCGCCACCTGCGATCAGTTCATCACCGGTTGGAATGAGGCCCACGATCAGAGATCTGACATGAATGACGCTAATCCCATACGTTAGGAGTGCCCCAATATCAGAGGGAGTGATCCTATGACCCGGCTTAAGAATAAGGCGACCCTGTTTAACCTCCTCTCCAGGAAGTCTCATGTTCTGGCCCTGACGAGCCGGACGACGGACCTGATACTGTCCAGGTCCTTCATGAACTACCTCTTCAGACGGGACGACTGCATCATACTCACCCGGAACCTCCTGGCCGGTGCAGATAAGAGATGCATCATTGAGACCGCAGGGATGACGATCCTGTGCAGATCCGGTATCGCCACTCTTCACGGCGATACCATCCATGGTTGCAGTCCTGACCCGGGGTATTGTCTCAGGAGCATAAATAGGATCTATTGCTATCCGGCCTGTTGCCAGTTCAACCGGAATTTTTTCACACCGTGCAGGAGAAGAAAAGGTGCTGGTGAGGAGGGAGATGGCCTGGTGCAGGGGGATCTGACTCAGATACCGCTTCACCAGAGCATCACCTCAACCTCATCGCCGGTCTCGTACCCCTCATCACCGGCAGGGATTCTGATAATCCCGTCACTCCAGGCAAGGGTGTTCATGAGTCCTGATTTGCCAAGGACCGGGGTTGCACTATTTCCGTCGATCCTGACTCTGATATATTGCTCACGGCCTTGTTCTGACTGAACACTCGTCGCCATCGTTACCCGGCGTTTGAATATCCGCTGGCAGGGGGATCCCTTCATCGCCTGTACAAGATGGATAACAACGAGCGAGAGCACCATAAAGGTCGAAGCAGGATGGCCGGGAAGACCAATGATCGGAATATCGTGTATCTTTCCGATGATCGTTGGTTTTCCCGGTGCGATAGAGATCCCATGAACATATACCTCACCAAGAGCACTGATGGTCTCCGCAGTGATATCATGGCGATCTTTGGAGCTGCCACCACTAACAATGACCGCATCGCACTCCTCTGCAGCACGGGTTATTGTTGCAGATAACTCATCAGGATTATCCCTGATGATACCATAACGAACGGGAATTGCACCCTGCCTGCGGCAAAATACTGAAATAAGGTGAGAATTGACCTCTCTGACTTCACCAGGGCGGGGTATTGCCTCTGCCGGGACCAGTTCGGTGCCGGTTGATATGATCCCGATGACCGGATTTTTCCTGACCGTAATCCTGGTCTTCCCAACCGATGCAAGAACACCGATATCCTGGGGCCTGACGATCCATCCGGCCTGATAAATGAGATCTGCGGCTTTGAAATCCTCATCTCTCCTGATGATATTCTCACCGATGACAACCGGTCGTTTAATAAAGACGGTATCTCCGATCTGCTCAGTATACTCAACCATCACTACGGCATCAGTCCCTTCAGGAAGATGACCACCGGTAGGGATATACATGCAGTGTCCAGGGGGAACGGTGACCAAAGCCGGTGTCCCCATAGTTATCGACCCGATACATTGCAGAGGCACCGGATTGGTTTCACTTGCAGAGAGGGTGGACTCGGCGATGACCGCATATCCATCACGCCAGGAACGATCAAATCCAGGAATGTCTGCCGGCGCAAAAACAGGTTCACTAAGTGTCCTGCCATCAGCATCATCGATCGGGATCGTCTCAGTCCCGGTCTGATGTGAGATACTTCGGACAATCCGTACGGCTTCCTCTATGGGAACCACATCAAAGAAGTACCCCGAGGATGGCGTCGGTGTCTCAGGAGCCGGATCAGCCATGTCGTATCCGGCCTGTTACCAGATATAGGAGACTAAAGCAGGAGAGACGGACCCGTTCCGCTTCCTGTTTAGTGGGTACCAGGTTCAAAGATCTATACCCGAGTTCAAAGTACATACTATTCTTTTTACGTAATGAGATTTAATCAGGTCTGATCACCATATCATGACCTCCACCTGATCGCCTGCACGATATCCCTGGCTCCCTGCCGGTATCCTGACCAGTCCATCGCTCATGGCAAGCATATGAATCAGTCCGGCTTTTCCAAAGACCGGAGCGGCCTCATCACCATGAATTCTGACTCTGATATACCGGTCATTACCAGGATGACCATGAAGATGATCAGTCAGTCTGACTATCCTCCGATATACTCGCTGGCAGGGAGAACCCTTCAGTGCCTGGATCAGATGAATGACCACGAGGACGAGGACCATAAAGGTAGAAGAAGGATGACCGGGAAGTCCGATAACCAGTACTGTATTGATCCTGCCGATGGTGGTACGTTTTTCAGGAGAGAACGAGATACTCTCAGTAAACACTTCGCCAAGCTTCCTGATAACCCGGGCGGTGACATCATTATGATCACGGGCGCTGCCACCACTTACAATGATTGCATCGCATTCCCGGGAGGCATGCAGTAACAGACGCTGCAGGTCTTCTGCATCATCCCTGATGATCCCGTATCTGGCCGGAACAGCTCCTTGCCTGCGACAAAATGCTGAAATGAGATATGAGTTGACCTCTCTGACCTCACCTTCCCGTGGTAATGACTCTGAAGGGACCAGTTCTCTACCGGTAGAGATGATCCCGATAACCGGCTTCTTTCTGACAGTGACCAGGGTCTTGCCGATAGATGCCAGGACTCCGATATCCTGTGCCCTGAGAATCCATCCCTCCGGATAGACAGGCTCGTCTTTACTGAAGTCTTCATCCTTGCGGATAATATTCTCTCCACTGGCCATCGGTGTTCTGATAATGAGCATCCCCTGACACTCTTCCCCATCTTCTTCCATCACCACCGTGTCAGCACCATCAGGGAGAACCCCCCCGGTCTGAATCGTGAACGCCTGCCCGGGCAGGATCGGATGTAGGCTGGATACTCCTTTCTGGATCTGTCCGATCAGGTGAAGGATACAGGGGGTTTCATCTGAGGCATGACATGAATCTGCGGCGATAATCGCATACCCGTTGCGTGATGCTCTGACAAACCCCGGAATATCAGAGGGGGCAAGGATCGTTTCGGCAAGAGTCCGCCCGTCTGCATCATCCAGCGGAATCGTTTCTGTGCCGGTGGTATGAGCAATACTGCGTACAATTCTGACTGCATCCTCAACCGGCACGGTATCCGGATACGTATCGGTGTGATGATCCGGGGGAATGTCAGCAATGTTATCCATTATGATTCAGGGGTATTCAGGGAAGAGAGAGAAGATTTAATATTTTACCGCACCGAGTTAGGTAACTTATATTCACCACATTTCAAAGAGATTAATTGTGCCGAATGTACACGTGTGATGACATCCAAGAAGTATATTGCGAAAATACAACGATAAGGTCATACAAAAAAGGCGTCGCGGACAAATAATGAGGGTCAGGGTCTTTCAACCTTGACAAATGCCGATTTTGGTTCCTTACAGGGGGGACATCGCCAGGTTGAGGGCAGGGCAGTGAATGGTGTGCCGGGAGGAATATTCTGGGTAGGATCACCTTTTTCCGGATAATAGTAATATCGGCACGGATTACACCGGTACACATCCATATCTGGGTTGGATGATGAGACTACTTTCTTCACACTCATCTATCAGTTGAGAATCTTCATATGCTTTTCCGGGATGAATATAGAAAGTTCTGGTAGTTTACACAATTTTTTCCTTTAATTGGAAGAGGGCAGGATCACTTCAGGTTGTTATCGGGGCAGAAGGAACAGATGAACAATTGACCTCTTTCTTGAAATTTATCAAGGATAAAGATAACCAACCACCATTCGCTGAAGTAACTGGCATAACCAGTCAGGAGTATTTCGGACCAATTCTTAATCTGATTACCTATACCGAGGATCTCATGCTTGAGGAACTGATGAAAGGGATCCCAGGCGCACCATTACATTCGTGAGATCCAACTCAATGCGAGATAAACAAGAGGAGACAACCCAAGACATTACGAAGTCTTCACCGGGATATCAATAAACCATGGATGAGCGGTTTTCTGGTATCGAACATGAATTACAGACCCTCAAAGATCCTCTTCACAGAGCCGGTATCCTTGCCTGAACTCTGCAATATCACCACACCCCTTTTTTTACCGGTTCCGAATATACCTTCAATTAGCCCTTTCAATTCGCTCACAACTCAATCCGGATTATCCGAATGAAACAAAACAGGCATAGACATACCTGACAAAAAAAGGAAGTTATCTTTTCAGAGAATCAATAAGCCGGGAGACCTGCATCGGCTTGAGATCCAGTCCGAAGGTGTCAAAGATATAGGTTCTGATAGACTGAACGCTCGGCTCTTTCATCGCCTTGAACGCCTCTGTCAGCTCCGCAACCTGTTTATCGTTCAACTTTGCCCGCCGTTCTGATTTGCCGGCTGGTTTTGCGTCTCCAGCTTCAGCAGCTCCGGTCCCGACAAAGATCTTCCCATAGATGATCTCGCCTTTGCGCTTGCCGTGTCGCTCACCGAGGTCACCATAGAAGACCTGGAAGTTCATCTTCTTCCCGTCAAGTTCAACCTCTTCATCATGATCATGCTTGAACGAGGGCATCATCCGCTCGACACCGCCAAGAACATAGATCTCACCCTTGACCATCTGGCCACCGACACGTCCCTTTGCAATGCCTCTGACGATGATCTTACCCCCATCAGCGTGAGTTGCAAGGTGAACATCAGCATTTCCGCCGATATCGATGGTCCCGCCATTTATGTTAGAACCGACATCTGATCCGACATTGCCCTTCACAACAAGCTTGCCGCCCTGCATCCCTCTCCAGTCACCACGGTATGCAGCACCGATATAGTTCTTTGCATTGCCTTCGATGATCAGTTCGCCACCGGTCATCGCGATGCCAGCAAAGGAGTCAACACTACCCTTGACGGTCAGCTTGCCTCCAGCCATCCATGCACCAACGTACATATCAGCGTTGCCAAGAACCTCGACCTCACCGGCAGTCATCTTCATACCGATGTACTTGATCTTGCTGGCATCACCGGCGATGACGATCTTCGTATCTGCTGCGGTGGCTCCTGCCTTTCCTTCAATCGTGAAGTATTCAGCGAGCTTATAGGTCTTGTTTCCCATGTGCACATGGAACTCGCCGATCTGCTGTGCGGTCTTTCCTGCAAACACATCAGGGCTGATGTGTTCGGTCTCAAGGTAGAGTTCAGGAACCTTGCTAGGGGTGAGTTTTACAATATCCATCTCTTTTTCCCCCTTAGTTTGAATCAACCTCAATCACGTACGGGTTGGGCACGTAGTGATCAGATACTTCGTAGTTGTTCAGGTTGACACTGTAGTACTTCAGGAACTTCATCTGTACATCGCGTTCGACCTGGGTGTTCTCCGGCACCTTTGCATCGACCCAGAGGGTCCGCTTGTTACCGTTGCTGACGATCTCACCGTGGTCGACCACGAGAGTGCCTGACTTGAAGACATACTCTGCTGCACTGAATGCCTTCTCAATCTGCTCTGGATCAGTGATCTTGTCTTCGAGGATGTCAAAGACAGCCACATCTGCATCCATACCCTTGCCAAGACCGCCGAACATGTTACCAAGACCGAGTGACTTTGCCGGACCTGCACGGGTCATCTGGGCAAGTTCGTACATGCTGATCTCACGGTCAAGTGAGGCGAGGGTGGTTGCTGCCATGACCTTGTCAGAGTTCTTAAAGCCCTTGAGCATTGCCTGCCTGGACTTGTCTGACATGAGCCACTTGAAGATTCTGGGGTACCGGGTGAACGGACCTGCGTTCGGGTGGTCAGTGGTCACAAAAGTTCTCATCGGGTCCTTTGCATAGAGTGCCAGTTCAAGACCGATGGCCCACTGAATTGCACAGACCTTGATGTTCGGGTCGTAGACATAAGGCACGATACCTGAACTGGTCTCGAGCTCCACATCCACGTTTGCCCACTTGAGGTGGTTGAGCGTGGTGAGGTGGTGCTCGAATGGTCCGTCTGCAGTCATCGTGGTGGTCTCGTCAAGGGTCACACAGCCAAGGTCAATGGTCATGTTGTCATTCTTATTGACATAGTCCATGATCTCCTTGGCCTTTGACTCAAAGTTGCCCCAGCTGTCTCCACCGTACGAGTGGAACTGGACGTGAGTGTGATGGAAGACCTGTTCACGACCAAACTTATTGTTTGGCTTGACTCCCTGTGCAAGCTTGAAGGTGTCAAGGGTAGTCTCGTAGTTGCCCGGGTTGCCCAGGTTATTGGTATGAACGTGGATCGAGTGTGGCAGCCCCATCTTTTCATTGGCGGTGAGGAGCCCCTTCATGATCTCTGCCGGGGTGATGTCAAAGTATGGAACCGGGTCGTGGATGGTGTTACAGTTCTCACCCCATCCCCAGGCTTCTGAACCACCGGGGTTGACGATCTTGATCGCGTATCCCTTGGTGGTTTTCAGGAGCCAGGAGATGTATGCCATGACATTGTCCATCTCGTTGTTCTTGAGGTACTCAAAGACAAACCAGTTGTTCCCGAAGACCGGGAATGCTGCCTCATCGATGATGGGGGTGTCTTTGATCTCCTCATGAACGTGTCGGGCGTACAGGGGTGGCATTGCTGCCTCCATGACGGTGGTGTATCCCATCTTGGCGTACTCGTACCCGGTCTTGAATGTTGTCGGGATAGAGAATCCGCCTGCCATCCGGGTGTTCTTCCCGGTTGGCGTGTAGGAGAAGAGTTTGTCTTCTGGTCTGAAGTTACGCCCCTCGTTCACCTTTGGTCCGGCGACGTGTGCATGAACCTCAACAGCACCGGCCATGACGGTCTTGCCCTTGGCATCGATGCTTTTTGCCTTTGAGGAGACCTTCTCGACGATTTTTCCGTCTTTGATACAGATATCCTTGACCTCGCCCTTTACACTGGTCTTCGGGTCGTAGACAGTTCCGTTTTTGATGATATATTCGCTCATTGTATACTCCGGTATGGTTAGTTCGCCTTGAGCTCCTCTACCCGCTTGAGGACTGCACTCAGGAACTGCTGATCAGTCATCATGCCTTCTGGTGGCTCTACGACCTTTCTTGACTCGATTGGAACGTTGTCCATACGATAGCAGTTGCCACCGACTTCTACGCCGACAAAGGCAACCGGAACGTGTACATCACAGATCTCAGTGGTCGGGGTGATATGGGGGTCGATTGCAACTGAGGGGAGTCGTGCTATCTCTTTGACACACTGCATCGGGAAATGTGCACCCGGGTCACTGCCAAGGACAAAGACTGCATCAGCTTCCTGACGCTTGAGAACCTCCACGGATCCGGTCTCACCAGGGTTGTACCGGGCAAAGCCACGGGAGAGGTCGACTGAGTAGGGGAATCCGAACTGCCAGCCGAGAACCTGACCGGAGCCGGTAACATTGTAGTGACCACGCATGGCAATGATCGAGAACTTGGTGTAGTCGTTCAGATCCTTGGTCAGACAGATGGCTGCATCGATGTTGTGATCTTTTCCGAGTGACTGGGTCACACCCATACCGAAGAAGATAACACCAAAGCGGCCTGACTTAAGCAGATTGGCTGCCTCGTATACCTTCTCTGTTGGCACACCAGCAATGACATCACCGAATAACGGTTCTCCCCTGAGTGCTGCACGCAGAGCCTGAAGGAGTTCATAGTCATAACCCTGCTCGACCTGAAGGTGAACATCTGCAAGGCTCGAGGTATCGGTGCACCGGGGATCTACGACAACGATCTTTCGTTGCTTGTGACCCTTCCCGGTGAAGTATCCACGAGGGAATATTGAGTACCGGGACATATGGCGGGGGTGAGCGTGTGCCGGGTTGCATCCCCAGAAGACGACACGATCTGCACGGTTCTTGACTTCTCCGAGGGTGCAGCTGGGGATACCTACGTTCTGCACTGCAATCAGAGTGGTACCATGACAGACTGCTGCGGTGTTGTCCACAAGGGCTCCACAGAGTTCTGCGATCTCGTGGCCGACACTCTGTGCCTCACAAGAGGTTGAGGACCAGCCGTACATGAGTGGCTTTTTGGCATTTGCGAGAAGCTGGGCTGTGTGCTCGATAGCTTCATCATAGGTTATCTCCTTGAATGAGCCATCTTCCTGCATCTTACGTGGCCGGGTCACCCGGTGAGCATGATCAGATGAGTGAAGGAACTTTTCTGCTCCGATTGCACAGGCATTATCCACGTTCAGGATCTTCTTCCCTTCGTCATCGGTGGTGACGATGAGGTCATCACAAAGGGTTCCACAAAAAGGGCAGATTACATCAGTAGTCGTCTTTGACATCAGATATCACCAAAACAGTATGCACGGACAAGTTCGACTGAGTTCATAACCTTCTCGGTTGGTGCGGATTCGATGGTAATCGGTACACCCTTAAAGGTCGGCATTCCTGTTGAGTAAGTCTCAGTGCTGGAGAGCTTATTTGCCCACGGACCCATCGGAATGAATGCTACACCCGGGTGTGGTCCCTGGGTTGCTGGAATAGCCTTCACCACAACACTGCCATAGTCACTGGTTACTTTGACATTGGTGTTCTTCATGACACCAAGTCTCTTAAAGTCAGACTCATCGATCTCGATAATGCCACAGGCAAGGCGGTACTTGTCCTTCTCCTTGCCTCCTTCCATCGAGACTCCCTGCTGGATGGTGCGACCTGATATCAGGTTGATCGTAATCGCGCTCATTATTATCCTCGGATTGATGCAAATGGTCAGTAAGGGGTCAGGATATGTTAAGATCCAAAATCACCATTGCCAGGGATCAGTATCTCTCCCGTTCACCTTACAGCAATAGAACTTATTTCATCCAAGTATTTAAT
>DATMXW010000051.1:0-10009 GCA_035561295.1 Methanospirillum sp.
ATATTTGATCGTAAAATTGTTTTTCCCGTTCATTTCTGAGGACGTGTGATGGAAATGACGGAGGAGGGATCAGAATATCATATATTCTGGTATCGTACCCTTTCAGGTTGGTGATAAAGGACTGGCAGATATCAGTGGGGACTGCTGTATCTCCAAGTTTTTTCAGAATCTTTCCAATCGACTGGCTGGTGATCTTCAGCCCTGGATAGATACGCGAGAGTGCTGTTCCCTCATACCAGGCGGCAGGATTGGTAAAAGAATCAGAACAAGTAAGTGCAGCCATTGCAAGAGTGAGACAGACCCTGGTCTCATGTTCAGTGAGATGGCTGCCAATGAGCTCATCCAACCTCAGTGTCCGGATTGCGGTGAGGTAAGGAATTAACTCCCCGTAAGAGAAGACCCTTTCAGGATTCTTAGCCTTCTCTCTGACACGAACAGGTTTTCCATCAACATTCTTTCCAAGGTACCGGCTCTTTTGCCTGGTCCGTCTCGTCTCCTTATCGTAATAGTAGGTTATCTCATAGAGGTATTCATGCCCGTTAATTGTTTTTACCCGGGTGGTTGTCTTCACAGATGTTAATAGGCCTGTTAATTATTTAATAATTATCATCCTGATATACTGATACGCTGATTCCTTGCTCCATAAGATGTTGCCTAATCGTATCTATTATATTTTCTTCCTAAATTGAAATCGGGGGGTGTCGGATGGGCAAATTTAATATATCTCGACGTTGAACAATATTTACCTCTCTGCAACATACGGCGCATGGGAAACAACACCCCCCCATCCGAATAACACCTGACGCATACTTGTGAAATGCCTCATTTCACACCCCCCATCAAATGCAGTTTCACCACATGCAGTTGTTGTAGAAGGAGTTCGAAAAACCCCATTGGTCTCTGTCTTACCTGTAATTACTGGTTGACTGCCCAAGGTAATTGCAGAGACCAAACCCTTTTGAGACCCTTTTTGACTTATTCAAAATCTCAACCTTTCAGGTTGGTATGATAAAAATAATATACATACCAGAAGATGGCTCTGGCGGTATTTGCACTGTCCCTTCGATGATACACTCGTCAGGATAGCCGAGATTCTGACAAATAACGATTCTGGCCCTAGAATCTTTGGGAAATTCGTTCGCAAGATCCGGGAGTGAAAAACCAGGATCTGTGATGATACAAACCGCTCTTCCCTTGGAGATCTCTTCAACCGCTCTTCTCATGGGCTCCTGATGCTCCCGCCCGTGTGCTGATATGGCCAGCAATCCAATCAAAGGCAGGTGGAGTCGTGCAGCACCTAACTGGAGTGATGATATTCCTGGTACCACCTCACCAGGAAGATACCCAAGGCCTGAGAGCATAGGATCACCTGTTGAGAGTACAACTGCATGATCGGGGAGTGTTTTCAGGGCACGATAATCCAGAATTTCCTGCACCTCACACTTTGCGGGAATGTATTCTCTGACGAGCTCAATTGCCCGGTTTGATCCAAGTATCATGGTGGACTGTCTGATAACTTCAATTGCCTGTACTGTGATCAGGCCCGGACCGCACCCAATCCCAATGATCCTCATGGTGCCTTCCTGATTATCCTGCCTTCCCGATCGATAAGCACCACTCTCACTGCCGGATGCTCTGAACAAAACAACCTTAAAGTATCGTTTGACCGGCGTTCGAACTCAGGGGTACCTATCATCTCTTCAATGGAACCATATCCTGATCCTTCAAGAAAAAGAGGATTCATAAATTTAAGGATGAGTGCCGGAAGTCCTGCAATGATGACCTCACCGTGGGCATGTTCAAGTGCCGGGCTGAGCCGGGATCCGGCTAAAATGACCTCATGACCGGGGAAGAGAAGCCGGGAAAACCTGAGTCCAACTCTACCGGTTGTAAGGACTACTCGTGAAGATGATTCAACCCGCTCGATAAGTGAACTCTCCAGGTGCTCATCCCAGGGTTCAACAAATCCGGTGGATCCAAGGACTGATATCCCCCCGATAACACCGATCTTACGGTTAAGTGTATGCTCTGCAATTGACTCACCATCCTGGACCGTCAGTGAGACCGCAACCCCGCTCATACCGCAGGTATATAGTGCCTCGCTGATAGCGTTCACAATCTCCTGATACGCAGGGGGGCTGATTGCCGGCGTTCCGCATGGATATCTGGGATTTTCACGCTCCCAGATTCCGATACCTGAACCGGGGGTTATCGTTATCCCACTATCAGTCCATTCGGCTCTTGCAAAAAAACAGACTCCTGCTGTAACATCACCCGGATAATCCCCTGAATATTTCCGACAGATACCTTCTCCGGATCTGCCTTCACCAGGAACATCCACTCTTATGCCTGCCGGGGTCATGATATCGACGATGTCACGGACCTGGTGTTTTAGAGAAAGTACAGCAGCTTTTGCTGCAGCCGCTGCGGTTGTCCCGGTAGTAAACCCCCTTTTTAGTACTGTTCCATCAGCGGTAAGAACAGCAAGACCGGCCTTTACTGCCTCAAGACTGGCAGGATCACCACAGGCATCTACCCAGGAATCAGGATAATCAAATCCAATCACCGGATCCTGCATATGATTACCCCCGCCCTCATCACCGTGAGGCAAATATGGTGATGATCTCGTTCATCGCAGCAACAGCGATCGGAGTCCCTCCTCTGGTCCCCACGTTGGAGACCGATGGGACATCAATGGTACGGAGCATATCTTTAGACTCGGCAGCATTGACAAATCCTACTGGTGTGCCAATCACGAGTGCCGGGCGTATCCCCTCCCTGATCATATCACATACCACCAGCAGGGCTGAGGGAGCATTCCCGATAACAATAATTGACCCGGTAATCTGCTCTCTGAGTGAGAGAAACCCTGCTGATGTCCGCGTTCGCTCACCGTTCTGCTCTACCCCTGCAGGAAGATCCAGGACACAGATGACCTGGCTGGTATGCCCTTTCTTCTGAATGCCGGTCAGTACCATCCTGATGTCGGTGTAGATGGGTGCTCCCGCTGCAAGGGCTTTGAGCCCTGCTGTAACCGGATTCTGGTTGAACGTCATCAGATCTGCCATTCCAAAGTCTCCAACTGCAATAGAACAGCGTTGGCGAATCCGGTCCTCAAGGGTTGTGTCTCCAATCGCCTGGCGTGCCATTTCACGGGAACGTGATGATATGGAGTACCCTTCTGTGGTATCAGCACCGATATCAGTATACGTATTTCCGATGGTATCCACGGGGTGTAATAATTCCTCTGACATTTTCTCCTCCTTTCCAGATTCGTGACTCTTCTCCGCCGATAAAAACCACAGCATGCATGTCTGTCGCTGCTTCGATATCTTCAACCATTTTCAGGGTTGTCACCATGACCGATTCATCATCACGATATGCATTTCTCACTACCCCTACCGGTGTATCAGGGGGAAGAAATTCTGCTGCAATTCCAAGAGCTTCACCGAGTTGTTCTGTTCTGGTTCTGCTCTTCGGGTTGTAAAGGACAACAGGCATCTGCACTGAGAAGAGTGCTCGCAGCCTCTTTTTAATAACATCTCCTGGGGTCAGGAGATCAGAAAGACTGATGACTGCGAAATCTCCTGATAAGGGGGATCCCAGACGGGATGCTCCGGCGGTTGCAGCAGTTACTCCGGGCACTACCTCAACCGGGAGTGATGATCCTGCATGTTCAAGGACTTCAAGGACGATGCTTGCCATCCCGTACACTCCCGGGTCACCTCCTGAAACCATGGCGACAACCTGGTTTTTGGCCAGTTCAATGCATTCTCGTGCCCGATCAACCTCTTTGCCCATTCTGCTTCTGATAACCTTTTTTCCTTCAAGCAGGTGAGGTATCTGATCGATGTAGAAATCATTTCCGATAATAACCGCTGCTTCAGCGATCGCTTCTTCAGCCCGCCGGGTGAGCATTCCCGCTGAACCCGGGCCGATGCCAACAATAAATAACCGTCCGGCTGTATCAGCAGGCAATTGCGATAGTAACATTTCCATAGACTCTTTTATTTAATATGAGATGTTTTCGATAAGAGACAGCAAGTGCGGCAGGTTCTGCAACCCCTGGCAGGCCGAATCGTTCTGCCGCAGAGGAACTTTCAGGGACTTCCTTACAGAGTGTTTCATGATCCAGGTAGATCAGGTTTGCTTCCAGACTCCTGATTGCATCTGATAACCCTGACTCATGCAGTTTCAAAGTACTGGTCGCATAAATACTAATGTCAGACAGATTCTTTCCACATTCGGTGAGTGCTGTCCTGATTGCATCAATGATCTCATGCTCGCTGGTTCCTTTCCGACATCCAATCCCTGCTGTGCAGGGGGCATCAGATACGAGAAATGAGACTCCACTGGTGGCTATGACCATCCCTGGCTGTTCAACCGTGTATATACCTGCAGTCCCGGTGAGGACTGCGGCATTGGCCTTCCGCGTTGAATCCATATTCACGACCCTCTTTCCCCTGGCCGATGCGATCACCTCGACTGCCTCCCTGCCGGTCGCTTCGGTTGCTGTTGTGATCACCGGCTCAAGACCAGCCATCTCCTGGAGTTCATATGCCAGATCATTTGCACCATGATGACCTCCTGACACCGGGATTGCAAATCTGATGTCAGGGCTGACAACTACGACTGGGGGATCCTGCCATTTATCCTTCAGGAGGGGGGAGATCTTCCTGACCACGATACCGATAGCCATGATAGCGACGATACGGCTCCCTGCGTTGAATGCCTCTGCAAATACTTCGTCGTGATACGGCTGGAATCTTCCCTTGATTAATCCTGCTAATGTGGTGGCCTGATCAGCAAGATAGGGGAGTGCAATGATCACCGTTTCTGTGTGGGTTGTCATGAGTAGAGATCTGATCGAATATGTCCGGGCAGGCTCGTCCCAAAGACCTCACCGATGAGGAGCAGGGCTGATCTGCATATACCCGCTTCCTCTGCAAGTTTTGCGATGTCGGCAACGGTTCCCCTGATGATCTTCTGATCCGGCCAGGTTGCATGATAGATGACTACAGCGGGTGTATCCCTGGGATGAGAGACCTTCTCAAGTACCTCACTGAGCCGGTCAGACCCGAGAAAGACTGCCATGGTCTCTCCATGTTTTGAATAGTCACTGATATGATCTGATTCCAGGGTCTTTCCGGCTGGTCTGGTGATGATGACTGATTCTGATACTCCACGAAGAGTAAGCTGGGATTGGAGTGCTGCCGCCGCCCCGAAGAGTGATGAGACTCCGGGAATAACCTCACAAGGGATCCCTGCGGCTCTCAAAAGCTCCATCTGTTCGATGATGGCTCCATAGAGGGATGGATCACCAGAGTGAAGGCGTACTACTGTCTTATCTGAACCATGTGCTGCTATCATAAGGGGGGTCATCTCTTCGAGTGACATCCCATTGCTATCATATTTATGGGAAGCTGGAGACTGTGAGACCAGTTCCGGATTGACCAGTGATCCTGCATAGATGAGGAGATCAGCCCTGTCCAGGAGTTTTTTTCCTTTCACAGTTATGAGCTCGGGATCTCCAGGACCGGCCCCGACGAACCAAATCGGGTTCATGATTTCTCCGCAAATAATAGTGAAAAATAACTGCTCTCTTCTGGAAGGTCATCGGTGAATACCTGCATCCCCTCCATGTACATCCGCTCTATGAGGACAAAGCGCGAGTATCCATCGGTTTTTAACTCTTCTGCTACCTGACGAGGTCTCGTCACTTTCATGCGTATCCTGACAACCTCAGGGCTTCCGTCTGATACCGAAAATCCTCCGTTAATCGGGCGTCCGGTGATGGAAGTGAGTGCGGTGATTGAACTGACACCCGGTACGGTGTTGATGAGAATATCCGGGAACCGTTCAGTGATGACAGAGCAGAGACGTGAGAAGGTAGAGAAGATATTCGGATCTCCGATGATCCCAAATACTGCATTGCCACTTTTTGCAATAGGTGCAATTCGCTCCGCGTTTTTTTCTATCTGGTTTGAGATCTCGTCTTCGTTATAACTCATTGGGAATGAGAGTTCAACCGGGTCGCAATATGGTTCGACTAGTCTGCGGGCAATGCCTCCTGGCACAAATACGGCATCTGCCTCTTTCAGGAGACGGACAGCACGCAAAGTAAGTAGTTCTGGGTCTCCAGGCCCAAGCCCTACAGCAGTCAGCATGTATTACCTCCGCAGATTATAAAGACCGGATCTATTGGTTTGAACATAATACCAGTTCCTATCGGGTAACTTCGTGCAATATTGGCAGATATAACCTCTCTGAACATTCCTCTTTTTCTGAGGGAGGATACTGCAGTATACACAGTCTCAAGCATTACTGCATTGATGACCAGTGTTCTCACATTCAGTTCAGATAAATTCTGTATGACTGCATCAAGGCCCTGGGATCCACCAATAAAGGCAGTATCGAGGGAATCTATCTCTGAAAGAAATGCTGCATTCTCGCTCTGGTGGACATTAAGATTTGTCACTCCTGCCTTCCTGGATTCTGTTGTGGTCCAGGTGCAGGCCTCAGGTCGCTTGTCGACTGCGTGAACGGTTCTCACCCGGGATGATGCTTCTATGGCGATTCGGCCTGTTCCACAGCCGAGATCTGCAAAGATATCATCTTTGTGAAGTCCCAGTTTGAATAGGGATATAGCAAGGATTTCATCCTTGGTTGGCCCACCAGTCGGTGGGGTGACAGTGAGGTCAGAATTCATGAACTGGATACCTGTTGCATCCCTGGGACAAAAGGTCTGATGTTTTTACCTGGGGCAGCATATGCTTTTTTCGGGAGATTCAGAATAGTCATTTTATCTTAATCTCCCTGAGCATGCGTTATTACAGCAATTGATCGCCCATTCTCCTGATTGAATTGATGCACTCGTTCAGAGACCCGCGGGACCATTCCGCCTGATGTAAGGATCAGTGAGGATCTCCCATTCATAGCATGGAGAATACACTTATCGATCACAGCATAGGTATAATCTGGAACCACTCCCCATTGCCTGGAACATATTTTTGCTCTGCTGCCCATAGCCCCTACGGTCTTAATCTGGTTAGTTTCCAAAATTTCATGGATCCGGGGCTGTTCTGATAAAGCCACATCTGCGACATGGATCTGGCCGCATCCGTTTCTGTGGATCTGCATCCCCCCATGTCGATCATATTCAATGATACGTATCATATCAAGGACTGACCGGGGCATATGGGGGCACTCCCGCATCCCACGTCTGAGTAGTTCGGTATACAGTTCAACGATCACCGGAGTGCGGAGTCTGGCACGACGAACGAGTCCTTTATCGCCAAATGCATGTTCAGGCGGACCGCTGGTGATGATCTTTCCTTTGTCCATGAGGATTATTGTATCAGCCCAGGAGTACGCCAGTTCAACGTCATGCGTTGAGATGATGATTGTTCTTCCCTGGTGGTGGAGTTCCTCGAGAAGATCCATAATATCCTCTGATCCTGCCGGGTCCAGTGTACTGGTGGGTTCGTCGAGGATGAGGACCTCTGGATCCATGGCCAGGATCCCGGCAATGGCAACCCGCTTTTTCTCGCCTCCTGACAGGTGGTGAGGCGGTCTTCGCTCAAATCCTTCAAGACCTACCTGATGTAGAGCTGTGGTGACTACCGATGCTGTCCTCTCAGCTGAATATCCAAGGTTTACCGGACCAAATGCCACATCCTGCCATACCGTGGGAGCGATGATCTGCCGGTCAGCATCCTGAAATACAAATCCTACCCTGCTTCTGACTTCTCGGAGGGCACTTCTGGCATATTTGAGAGGTCTTCCATGAAATCTTACTTCCCCTGCAGAGGGTCTTAACATGCCGTTGAGCATCAATAGGAGTGTTGATTTTCCTGCTCCATTCGCTCCTACCAGAGCAATTTTAGCTTTTTTGGGGACTGAAATACTGATCTGGTCAAGAGTGACTCCTCCCCCTTCATAACTGAAAGATATCTGGTCTGTCTCAAGAACATACTCCATCAGATTACTCCAGGTACCGGCCATGGTGGGACGAGTAGTAGTGCACATGCCAGGAAGGTCAGAAATATTAGGGCTGGTAACAGAGAAGATGCTTTCAAGGGGTCATGGGGGGAGAGTGTCGGAAAGGATCCGTTGTAGCACCTACATTCCATAGCCTGGATGAGGTTGTCTCCGGATTTCCAGCTTGAAAGGAAAAGAGCGCCACAGAGCATACCAAATGATTCTGTTGCTTCACGCGGGCGTGAATAACCCAGGCGCATTGTCTGTGCTGTATGTATCTGCATTGCCTGGTCAAGCAGGATGAAAATGTACCGGTAGAGGATCATCATGAGATCTGTAATTTCTCCGGGAACCCGGAATCGTTGTAATACAAGAATGATGTCAGGAAGGGGGGTGGTCAGAGAGATGAAGAGAAGGCTTGTTGTGCAGCCGAGGACCCGGGAGAGTATGATGATACACTCTTCGATTCCTCTACTGGTGATGGTGAGTTCAAGCCAGGATAACAGGTGCATCTGCCAGTATACTTCGCCCCCTCCGGTCATGAGCAGAATAACGATGACACTCATAAGGGTGAATCCGGTGGGAATCATCAGGATCCTGATATAACATCGTGGAGGTATTTGTGCGACGAGCAGGATCACAAAGCTAAGTACTCCGGCTGATAGTACCCCTATGCACGGGGAGGGAGCGATGAGAATGAGGATGAGGGACCCGATACCGACGAGAATCTTGGGAGCAGGGTGAACATGGCTCAGTCGATTGTTTTGCGCCTGTTCATCCAGAAGATGACCTAGCATGGATTCTCAGTTGCTCCAGCAGGTTGAGGTATGGGTTATCCCTCTCAATAGATCTTTTATCCTGAAGATAAGTCTTGGTGAGAACAATCCTCGTGCGCATTCCCATTTCATCTCTCTTTCACCGTAAATCCGGTGTATCTCCTATCCATAGGGTCTATTATCCTGATCATGGAATCCAATATAGCAATGAAATTTGCTCTAAATCATAATAAATTGATCAAAGGATCGAGTCTGAAGTGATGAAAAAAAGACTAAAATTCTGGTATGGTGTGGAGAATTATCAGAGGTATCCGCCCTTTTTCAGCCATTCTACCTGGGGCCGGGTATATCGATAGATAATGTCTGCCTTGTCATCCTGAAATGTCCACGGGATGATGAGCAGGATGTCTCCCTCCCTGATCCAGACTTTCTTCTTTATCTTTCCCTTGATGCGTCCCATTCGGGTTATTCCGTCAACACATTTTACTCTGATATGGTTCGCTCCCATCATCAGTTCAGCGTATGCGAACTTTTCCCTGTTCTGTTCATTTGGCAGCCGAACCCGGATTACTTCACCGGAACCTTCGATTTCTTCCTGAAAATGACTTTCCTCAGTCAGGATACCACCTCTTTCTTCACATTCGAGTCTGGAATGCGTGTGCAATGTAGTGGGGCATGAGAGTATAAATGGGGTGCGTTAAGAGTTTCTGCGACGGATCAGGTTTAAAATGAGAGTGCTGGCAGTGTTTTTATGATCAGTTGCAGGGAGTGAGATATGGGGTATGATCCTTAACTGCAAAGACTGTCGTTTACTGCCGCCTGGTGATCTGCGAGGAGTCATTTTTCGGCGAGAAGGATATCGAGCATGTGCGCAGCGATCCTGCCGCGTGATCTGATGACGAGTTGAGTCAGATGTATATGGATTCGCGCTCTTCGTTCATCCGTTGTGAATATGAGGATCTGCAAATTCAATTATTCTCATCTATTTTCTGAATCCAGTGTGTAATTGTCTCCTGTTTTCAATCTCCAAAATCTATCCAACCTGCCATCTGCTGAGTGTTTGAGTGGGTCATTGGGAGAGCGCATAAGAAAGTATTATATGTGCATCAGTATAAGTTGTAAATCCCACTCTCACCAAGAGAGTGGCAGACGGCTCTTTGAGTTGCTTGTCTGGGAGAATGCCTGCAAAGGTATATATCCTCATGCGAGCAACATAAGAGGCCGTTTAGATGGGAGCCCATACAGATGCTGAA
>DATMXW010000052.1:0-10693 GCA_035561295.1 Methanospirillum sp.
CCTTACATGCGATGAAGAGATTTTTTACAAGGTAATCAGCTTCTACCTTTTTATCATAGGGTATTTCATACCCTGACCAGGTATCACCGGGGTTGTACACATAAGACGGATTCTCATTTGCCATTCTGGCAGATGCCTGCATCTCAACAGCATAGGTCAGAAGAGATTCCAGATATGCTTTAAATTTTTTAAATACTAGTTTCTCCTGTGCACTAGGAGTAGGACAGATATTCGGATTGATCGTATCTTGATCTACACTCATATCTTTTCGGACAGATACAATATATTGTTCAAGTCTGGCACCATCTGATTCAGTCTTAATCACATCCCGGATATTCAGATCATATATAATCTGCCTGTCAATATCACTAATATTTTTTAGTCCGGAGGCAACATACACACCCATTGGGTCTTTTCCAGTGGGATCGAGAACCGGAGTGGACTGAATCAGATCTCCTGATGTCATATTAGCGAGGCCATAATCCTTCTCTCCATTACGCACAGATAGATCCTGTTTTTTTGAGAGGTATTGAGGAAGAGCCTCATAATTCATGATTTTTTCATCATATTTCCCACAATTACAATCAATACCGAGGTCCTTGCATTTTTCCATCAATTTCTTATAACTTTCCTGTGCATCTTTCAAGAGAAGATACTCATGCTCAAACCCTGCCCATGGTTCATACTCATTAAATTTATATGTGGGCCCCTGTGATACATCAGGCACTTTCGCTTTAAGGGAACGGGTAAAATCACCAACAAGATTTAGATAACCAAGGAACATCAAAAAAATATGCCGCTCATTACGAGTAGGAGGTGCCAGATAACTCAGGTTAGGGTTTTTTTTAGAATCACTGATGATATTTTCAATCTGTGCAACATGGGCATCGAATACAACAATACTCCTCATGAGTGCTTCTGCATCTTTCTTCTCCAGGTTGTGATGAATTGAAATATATTCTGGTGCAAGATCATGGAATGACCAGGCAATTACCGTACCTACGCGGGGAAGGGCACTGGATTGTTGACTCTGATTCACAGAACTATTGCCCTCATACACATTATCACCATTCTCTTTTGACTGATTTATGTAAGAAGGGGTAGCGTTATCCAAAATAGCATCTGAAACGCTCAGATTTATCTCTTCACTCATATTTGGGGAAACGATGATATCAGATGATGCTGGTGAATCCCCCTGATTGGTAACGCACCCCCCACAGAGAAGAAGTGTGACGAGGAGGGCCATCGAGATATTCAATAAGCAAGGTGTGTTTTTCATCATTTTTTTTCTAACCATGATTTTACCTACCTAGTGTTCTTTAGTGATAATCTATGAAGCTGACGGATTGAAAACGCCTCATCCAAAGATTGCACGGGAGATGGACTTTGACGGTTTGGAAAGATCACCCTTCTGCAGGAATAATTTTCCCAGAACATACGAGGCACGGGAGTATCCCATTTTAGAAGCCCGTTTCAGTCTGGTTATTGCTGCATCGGGATCACCTGATCGAATGAGCGTAAGGCCCACCCAGAGATCCTGATCCCATTTCGGAAGCATCTTAAAAAGGGAATGGGATAGCAGGCACAGATATCTCTCGTATTCATCATCTACATAGAGGTACCCAAGTTCTGTCCGGTACAATTCTATCCTGTCCTCATAAAGCCCAAATGGTTGGAATAATTCATGATATGGTGCGAAGTATGTGGAGTTCCAGGCAAGACTCCGGCGTTTTTTAAAGGCTCTTTTCACTTCGCACCGCTCATCAGGGTAAGCGATATATGAGATCCCTAAGGTACCTGCACGAACCTGATCCAGGTCCAGAAGGATACACCGAAGATACCAGGGAAGATCAACAGAATACTCATCCCACCTTGATTCAAGAATCTCGAATACCTTGTCACTTCCGGTGCACAGGCCGATCCATGCCAGGTAATAGAGGTAGCGTGATGACAGACTCCCTTCTCTCTGATAAAGGGCTGCAATAAAATCATCTGCAGTTCGAAGGTTTCCCCTGATCACCAGGTGTCTGATGTAGAGTAGTTCAAGATCATCAGGGAGTGCGAATTGATCTTTTAACTGAGTATAGGGGCCACCATACTCCTGGCAGAGTTCGGTGAGTGAAGATACAATAACCCCGTGGACGCCATCACCAGATTCATCAGATCCGAATAGAGTTTCATAGAAGGTGATGAGTGGATGTATTATCCCCTCCTCTGATGATGTGAGCAGGGGGGCTGCTGAATGAAAAAGATGGACATTATGGGTTGCTACAGCTATGATGATAAGGCCGGAGAGAGCATCTTTGTCAAAAGGTATACTTATAATAATCTTATTAAAGATCTCTTCGGCTACGGTGTAATCCTTATCCACAAGAAGAGTTATCCATCCGATTGTGCGATCCAGACCTCCATTCGTGACCCCTGACTCTCTAAAAAGCTCGAGAAGGTTCCCTGCCACAATGGCAGCTTGAGCATCAGAACCTAATCTGATAGAGAGGATCGTAGAAAAATTAGTAAATAGTGGGCTGTCAAATGACTTGTTCCCGGTGATATATTGGTCATACAGCATCAAACCGAGAAACCGTTTATCAAAGTCGGTCAAAGCTGAAAAGATATCAGGAGAGAGCAAATTCTGGATGCAGGTATTCCAATAGTTAATGTTCTCCTTACCATTCATTAATTGACCGATAATAATACCGGATAAAGAGGCCTCAGATCCTCTGCCATAAATCTGGTCAAACTGATTAGATGCGCGAATAAGGCTTTTTAATAATTCTGAACCGTTCTGTTCTAGAAATTTCCTGGCAAACACGACACCACCTATCCCATATTTCTACACAATGTGCAATAGTTTTCGGTACCGAGAAATCGTAAAATCCATTGATTTCTGACAACTCATTAATAATTGTATGGCGCGAGAATCGGGTGCTAAAACTCTGTTGGCAAGCATATACGTTCCCCCTCAATCTGACTCGATTGCACTATCTCAGAAGAGGGGGATTACGGTCCATCCCATTTTCGACAATATCTCCCCTATCGGCTCAGAGATCTAATCTGTAATCAACACCATCCCAAATCTGATCGGTGAGTCAGCTTAAACGAGATTATTATGTTTTGTGTTATCTTTACCTCCCCAGGATTCAGAATTTTGATAATTACCGGGATCTTCAAGCCTTTGGGAGTGTCTATCCATTCACGATTGTTTCCATAGGTGAATTGGTTGAGAGGTATTTTCCGGACGAGGGTACTCCCCCCTTCATGAAGGATCGCAATTACAATCGATTCAGGTACCGGTTCATCCCCATCCCTTACACTGGTATCAATAATAACCTTGGTAACCATCATCTCATAATAATCGACTGAAACTGTTGTATTTTTTAATGAATCATACAGAACTACCTCCTTTTCATCTGAAGGTACCCCCGAAAACACTTCAACTGTTGTCACTTTGGGCACAGCAGTTCTCTGATGATTCTCATCGTCAGCTTTCGGTGATAGTTGGCAAAGCACTCTTTTTGGTG
The DNA here is from genome assembly GCA_035561295.1 of Methanospirillum sp. Taxonomy (GTDB): domain Archaea; phylum Halobacteriota; class Methanomicrobia; order Methanomicrobiales; family Methanospirillaceae; genus Methanospirillum. The sequence continues at coordinate 3,522 of DATMXW010000052.1, forward strand.
GTCTCGCATACTGAACCCCAGAATCAAAGTAGAGATTAGACCCAAAGGAGGGCCCTGGCCCTGATGCGAAGTTTAAGGAGGGTCTTGATCCAAGCCAAGATGGTGCAGAGTTACCAGAGCACTGAGGAGAACGAGGACTATTAGAATTCCCAAGATTCCCTCCAGAACTGTGACTCTTAGGGTAATCCCATCCATGCGGATTAGCTGACGGTACAATTACTTCCACCTGAGTCTTCTCACCCTGTGCCTTCCGTTCAGCGTAAAATGCGGTTTCAGAGCTGATCACTCCGGTCTCTAGGGATATCTGTTGAATCACTGAAGATAAGGACTTCCTCAGTTTTGCAATCCGGTTTTCGGCATATATTCCCTCAGTCAAGTGTGATTCCTTTACATGTCCCTTTATTCCAAGATCCTCAAGGGCGCAGTAGACCTCGTCATCGGATGAATCACTGTGCATCAGGTACTCGAGTTGCTGAATCACCCACGCACCCATGATTTTTGACACGCCGGGTGAAGGGAATTCGTTTATTGGAACGGATGTTCCATCCGGTAACGTAATTGCGCAGACCAGGGGCCCTTCTCCCTGACCAGCTTCTCCAATGACCCATGATGCCCTCCCCTCGCTCACCGGAGGTACCATAATTGTGGAGGAGGAGGAGTCTGAACTCACTCGTTTTCCATTTGATATCAGAGAACTTCGGTTAACAGTTAACGTTACCCCTTCAGCGACAATATTCTCAAAAGAACTTAAAATATCTGAGAGAGCATTCTCGATATCATGTTCGTTTGGATCACTGGTTAAGAACCGGACTACTCCTCCAGAAATCTCAGCGATCCTTCGGGCAAGCGTGCTGTTAGGGCTGCTGTCAATACACAATACACTACATCGACGGCCGTCTTTGCGATCCTGTTCCTGGCGAACGACCTGATATATCCTTCCCATATCAGATACTTCACAGTCACTAATCAGCAATACGTGTCTGGATGTGTTGCTGGGGACTCTGTCCTGCATCAGACTCTGTTCGATGATTACCCCGAGATTTGTCGCCCCACCCATTTTTTCGTCAAGCAGGGATAACGCAGATACAACCTCGTGTACTGATGCTGGTACCGGGTTCTGTGTGTGCCATTTCTGCGTATGATCAAAGCAGGCAAGATTGAATACATCTTCTGGTTGAAGATGTGAGACAAATTTTTTAACTGCATTATCAGCAGCATATCGTTTGGGTCCATTCATGGACCCTGAATGGTCTACAAGAACCAGCACATCAAGAGGAATTCTTTTAGCGGTCCGTGGTGGTGTAATTAATGCAAGGATACTGGACTCATTTCCTGGCGAAGTAAAAATCTGGGCTGAAAATGATTCATCATTTTTTTGCGGGATAAAAAATATCTGGAAATCCCGATCCGGGACGATTTCTCCTTCACTCAGAGTATATTCACCATCTATCAGATTGAGGGGATGAGTGGGACTTTGAAGGAGACCACCTGCAGCAGAGAGGCGGACAGAAAACCGGTGCATGGGATCATGGACAACTACCAGAGGATTACCTTCAGCATGCCGGCTGTTTGTTTCATCACTACGAACAAACCGGGGGGAAGTGGTAAGCGGGATTCTGAATGAGAATCCTGACTCTTCAGAAACAGAGACCTGGATAAATTTTGTTCTCACCTGTAACTGAATTCCCGGGTTGATACCATGAATCTTCAAAGTAAAAACGTCAGGTGATTCACGAGTTAGGATAGCTGCCTGTCTCCTGGTCTGTCGGGCATCCTGATATTGCTCTTCTGCAGTCGAACGAGGCAATAATTGTGTCTCGATAATCTCATCCCCAAATGAGACAATGACCCCGGTGACCGCTGAATCTCCGGGTAATGGAAAGCGGTATACGACCTCAATCGGGCCATTTATTTCTTTTCTCTCAAAAGAAAAGATCTGAAGGAGTTGAAACTCGGCTAATGGACCAGATACCGTCCCTTCAAGAATGCTTTTTTTAAGGGGGGCCACCTGAGTTTCCCGAATCTCCTGATTATCGCTGACACGCCATTGGAGAAAAGGGACGCCCTGGATAACACTATTCTCATAAAAATTTGGATTAAAAAACATGGATCTCCTCCACACTGAATACCTTCAGATGAATCCTTCCAATCTTCCAGAGATCCGGGAGATCATACGCACCCCCGATTCTAGAGTCAGGTATGGTAATATGTACTAGCATTTGAATCAACACAAACAACACACTCCCTTTAGATGTTATTGTCGTTTGAATATTTGAATCTTTTTACTACTATCATTCCTCCCTTTTCCGAACCTGGCATTATGGCTCTATTCAACCAGATCTTCATTCATTGTACATCTCAAGGTTATAATTTGAAAAGGGGAATGTCCTGATTAATCTTAGTAACCTTGAAAAGTCCATAACGGCATATCATCAGGCTTTGGGACTGACCCTGGGGATGAAAACCTCATTATGCCTCAAATTTATGAGGGAAAGGATGAGGTCCCCAGCATCCTTTTACTTTCAACTGATTTATCAAACCTTTATCTCTCCCGATCTCCTGCAAGTATGTATGAGCTGGACAGTATCCCTCTCTCATGAATATGGTACCCTTACCGGGTACTTTGGCCCACCTAATCAGGTAATTGCGGCGCTGTCAGATCATTTGCGACCAATGGCCAGAGTTATGAGGTGGGATACACAAAAAATTGCCCATTCAACACCAACCGGCTTCCATCGTGCATCAGATATCAAGAATGGAATCCTGTTCAAACCGCTGATTCACCGTGCCAGTTCTTCGTTTTCGATTCGATATATCGTCACACAGAATGGTTTCAGGCGTGATCTTTCACCTGAATCGTATCAGACTGTTATCTGTCAATCCCTTAAAGATCTGCAGAATCCCGGAATATTCGTTGGTTTAACCATTATCGAAGATTCTGTTCTTCTGTATTGTCTGGAAGACACCGGTCCGGATAAAATGGGTACGTTGCTGCGAGACATGGCAACCGGGACCCGCGGAGTACTTATACTTGGACAGACCTGGGATTTGCCGCTCAATCAGATGGAACCTTACTTTAACCGGGTTGTCTTTGTTCATGAGATCCCCCCGGTAGTTGAGCGGAGTAAAGGCACCAAAGCGGTTCCAGGGCAGGCAACGATCTGTTGAGTTGGAGGAGAACTATGGAGGGAGAGTTCAAATAAGACTGCTACCATCCCTCTGATCGGGAAGTGCCTGACATAAAAGAGCAGACAGGAGGGATGATATTGTTCTTGATTTATCGAATCCTCCCAGTGTGACAATAATGATTCAAAGCAGAAAAATTACGTGATCAGGGCTGTCTTTTCAGGTAGAGATGAGAGCAATTTTCTCCTCTGTATGTCATGACCAGTCGTGAAAAGTGGAGTATTTGGTGGTGATCCAGGATCATTGTACTGATCGGTGAAAGAGAGCACTAAATTATCCAATGAGGAATTATTCTTCGTTTAGAGAGATAATTTTTCTTTGAAAGGTCTAATCAGGATAAAACCTTGATTCACCTCAGGATATTCGAGTACAACTATCACAGATCACCGCCAAGAATTGTTATTGATAGTGAATCAAAAGCGACAACCCGTAGACCAGGATCTAACCAACATCATATCATTCAGAAAAAGCCTGTTTTAGACAGCCTTATCTTCAGGGTCAATATGATTCGATTCTACCGCTTAGCCGATCATATGTGGGCAATTCAGAGGAATTAATTATTCAGCATTCTGTATCCGTTTTTCCTTCATTGGAGGGCTGATTTTAGTTATTATTATGAAGATTATATCAGATAACCCGAAATACGGGTCTGGTTTTATGGAGAGAAGGGGATCTGTTAAGTAATGACACCAGGCAGGCGGGAGATCCGGATCGAAGCTCCGAATCCGCAATGGCAGGTTGGATTTGAGGAGATCAGGAACATGATCGATAGGTATATCGGGGACTTGGTTATCAGGATTGAACATGTCGGGAGCACCGCTGTCCCGCATCTTGCAGCAAAACCGATCATCGATCTTGATGTGGTTATTGAGGGGATGGATCTCCTGCCAGAAATCATTGAACGGTTACATGCAGCCGGATTTGAACATGAGGGCGATCTTGGTATTGCAGGTAGAGAAGCGTTCAGACGAATGTATGATGACGGGTGTATGCCGTACCATCTGTATGTTTGTCCAAAAGACGGGGAAGAACTACACCGACATATCCTATTCCGGGATCATCTCCGTGCTCATCCAGATTCCCGGGAGGCTTATGCACGCTTAAAACGGGAACTTTCTGATGCAGATCCGCATGATATTGACAAGTACTGTGAGGGAAAGGGTGTTTTTATCCGGGGGATTCTGCAGAATATTACAGGGCCGGGATGATCTGATAGAATAATTCCCAATGAATAATCTCTGTTCCACTCTCCAGAATCAGAAATCTTTTTCTGATTCGCCCCCTTACTCAAATTATGCATCGGAGAATATATGGTACATCTGGACTTACGCTTGGGATTCTTGCAGTCATAACCGGAACATATGCAATCCTGATGTATTCCTTTTCCCTGGGCTTTGGGTATCTCTTCCTGGCCGCAGTCTGCGGGATACTTATCACCTGGATTTTCTGCTCAAAATGTCCCATTAAGGGAGCATGTGTTCATATTCTTCCCGGATATATCGCCAGGGTATGGAAGGAGAAGTCCGGGCCATATACCTCCGTTGAGATCCTGGTCACCGGTCTCCTCCTTGCCATCATCATCCTACCTCCCCAGATATATCTTATCTCATCCTCCGGACTGTTTGCTCTATTCTGGGTCTTTATTGGTATTGCAGCTGTATGCAGCACCTGGTTCCTCTGTCCGGATTGTGGAAATATATTATGTCCATTCCAGAGAAGAACCTGAAGACCCCTTTTTCTGTGATACCTGATCCGGACTACCCGGACAGGGTTACTTAAAAGTTGCGTTGTACGGTTCGATAGTTTTTTCGGATCAGTTCTCATAGATCACATTGTCCACCGAATCATAAATTCCACGATGTAGGTCGGCTTTCTTCTCGCAAGGACGCTTTTGATCACCGAAAAAAACCAAATCACCTGATCCAATGATATCCGCATCAATGAGGGGAAGAACTGCTGGTCCTCAAGAATATCGATGAACATCTGGATATCAGTCCCATTCTTCCCGCTATCTGAATTACTGGGGAGATGCCGGAGATCAAATCCGTATTAAAATTCCCGACATAACGCAGACAATCCAGCATGTTCCAGTCAGACGATGTGGTACCTTCAGAATAATCGGTACCCTTTGACACCCATTGGAGAATTGGAATGGTAATTTGATCGATGGCGATAATTATGACCGATATACCGGTGGCATATATTCTGGAGATTCTCTCTTCATATAACAAATTTTGGAAACTGCCAGCATAGAGGCGGGTATTCCACGGGATCTTCTTCCAGTCTGTCTTTCGCAGATTGACAACCGGGAAGTTCTTGTTCTCAAAGGAATTCGTAGATGCGGAAAGTCTACCCTTATTGCCCAGGTGATCAGTGAGCTGCTGAAACAGGGTGTCAAACCTGTTGCCATTCTACGCGTAAATCTGGAAGAGCCACTCTATTCTACCGAGTAATCTGTGGATCTGCTAGAGCAGATATACCGGGTGTACCGGGAGGGGTATGGCCGGAAGGGAGATGCTGGCTCTTTCTTGATGAGCTTCAACAGATTCCCGGGTGGGAGACCTGGGTCAGGGGAAGACTTGAGAGCGAGGATCTGAAGATTTTTGTGACCGGTTCCTCATCTCATCTCCTTTCCCGTGATATTGGAACTAGGCTAACCGGGAGAAATATCTCGTTTGAAGTGTTCCCTCTCACATTTAAAGAATTTCTTCGCAGGACCTGGAGATAACCGGGGAACTTGATTACATCGCGAAAAAGTCCATTATCGGAGGATCATTCACAGAGTATTTACAATACGGCGGATTTCCTGAAGTGGTGCTCAGAAGATCTCCAGAAGATAAAGAACTTCTTCTGAAACAGTATTTTGATGACCTGGTGTACCGTGATATTGTCTCCCGGCATGAGATCCGGGATGTGGTAAATCTGCGTAATCTTGCGATATATCTGCTTACCCAGGTGGCACGACAGACCAGTATTACCAAGTTAAAGAATAATTTCTCAATATCGCAGGATAAGACCGAGAATTATGTCTCTGCAATCATGGAGAGTTACCTGGTCTTTGATATCCGTGCATTCTCCTGGTCTCAGAAACAGTCGATGAGAGGGGGGTTTAAACCATATGCGATTGATACCGGCCTTCGAAACCGGGTGGCATTCTCCTTTTCCGAAGATCTCGGATGGTTGGTTGAGAACGTAGTCGCTATCTCCCTTCTCCGTGAGTATAAAGAGATATTTTTCGCTAAGAACGGGAATGGGGTGGATTTCGTGGTGAAAGAAGTCAACGATGAGCCTTCGGCTCGCAGATGATAATGAAGCACCATGAAAAGAACTTCAGATTCGAGTTCTTTCAGAGTGTTTCATGAGAGGGACAAGGATCACGAAACGGATCCAGGTCTGGTATGATGATCCATCGGTTACCGATATCCCTGTCCGGGGGTTAGCGGGTTTTGTCAAGACAGGGTCTGGTCCGGTCCGGTGCGTTCCGATAATAAAGTATCTGTTGGGGATGGGGTGAATATGTTTTTTTAATATTTCACGAGTAACTTTAGCATAAAAAAAGGGCGGAATCGTATCCATTATCTAATATCCAAAGCAAATACAAGGAAGTCCGGGCTGACAGAATGGGGCCATAAATCTACTTAAGATATTCGCACCGTATGTAACAAAGTTGTCATACGTAACAAAATTGTTATATTTGTGCAGGTCAACTTATTAGTATGAAAAACCCCATCATCGGAAGGAGTGTAATCGGTCCGGATTTTATCGGAAGAAAAGATCAGATCAACTCGATCCTGAAAGATTTAAAACATTCAGATATATTAATCCAAGGTGCTCGTAGGTTTGGAAAAACCTCTATCATGAAAGAGATCCAATCCCGTCTTCAAAACCAAGGATTTCAGTGTGTCTATGGAGACTTTGAAACGATAAAATCGGAATATGACTTTTATTTTAAGTTGCTAGTTCTAATAGAATCATCAAATAAATGG
>DATMXW010000053.1:0-9063 GCA_035561295.1 Methanospirillum sp.
AATTGGGAAACAATAATGTTTTCCAATTATTATTCAACAAAGCATATCAGTTATCTAATGACAATTCTTCGACACTTAAGCGTAAAACGATCCAACTACTCAAGAATTTAATCGAAACCCATGATCCTGCTCTCATCCAGAAAGGTCTACAATTAATTATTGCGGCAACCTCAAAAAAGTATGAAATATTTATTCGTCCAATGGTAAAAGCTTTGAGAATTATTCAGGAAAAGGATACTGATATATATTTCCGTGAACTTCAAGCAGAAGAAAGGCAGATCGTCGCAGAGATTGTAAGAAAGATCATGAATTCCAAAGATTTGGTACCTCCAGAGTTTAATTCAAAATGAAATCAATGATTTCGACATTTTTTTGAGAGTTAAAAGTGATATTCACACAGTTCACAATAATAATGCTCTCAAATAAGGAAAATGGAGCAATCATTATCCATCTGCCTTTTACAAACACAAGACCGGTATCATGAAGATCCCGGATCGAGGCTCCGCTGTTTCCCTGCTATATTACCACACCGGATTTTGAGTTCCGTTCTCTTCATAAACCCGGAAAAACATAATCTGGTTTTGAATAATGCCAGTAATGGATTGACACTCCCTGAGATAGTAACCAGCAGTTTCTGACCCGGCTTCCTTAAAAGTATCTGAAAGCAAGGAAACCTGCTTGATGATATCCAGGTGAATCAGGAGATCATCATCCTTTGATATTCACCCGCCCAAAAGTATCTTTTTACCCATGTAATTCAGAGGTCGGAGATCAATAGGTAAACCCAGGAAGGCATAACTCTCAAATAAGATCCAAGTGATCATACCGAATCCGGATCTGACGAAGCAAGTAGGTAGTTATTTACTCTAAAAGGGTAACTTATGTTACATGCGATCGATCCGAAAGACAGAATATTTCACCGTCCTCGCCGGGATCATCGCAATTTTAATCCTGGCACTTGGTTTTGGAATTGGGACCGGAAATCTCCCCCTCATCGGGATTCTCGTGATCTCTGCAATCCTGGTCACATCCATTGTGTACCGACAGATCGGAGAAGTGATGACTGATGCATTATCAGATGAGATCAGTGGAAGAGCGGCCAAAACGGCTATTGTGCTGACCATCATCATTACCTCACTCATCTTTGCTACAGCTCTCACCTTCTCCTTCTCAGGAGGATGGGGAACAGGAGCAGGAGTCAATGATAATGGCACACTGACCATTCGGTTTCACCAGTTTTTCCCCCATGGTCATGAGATCTTTGCTGATTCCGTGAAGATAGCGAATCCAACAGATCTCACGAATGAGGATCTCTGGGCCCTTGAGAACCTGTTTCGGGAAGGAAATCGGGTCCGTGACGGCCCCTTATTTTTTGGTCTGGCCTGCGGTTTCATCACCATTCTTCTTGCCGGATTATACGCAATAGGTACCTTGTATTATAGCCGAAAATTTGAGGTTTAAGCCGGATGAAAAACCGAATCAGGATTTATCGGGCAATACATGTTCTCACCCAGGAAGAACTTGCCCGGATGATTGGTGTGACGAGAAAGACGGTGAACTCAATTGAGGGGGGCAGATATAACCCGTCGATCGATGTTGCATACAAAATGGCAAAGATCTTCGGAGTGACCATCGAAGATATCTTTTGTTTTGAAGAAGAGCAGGTACCATCTGATGAGCGGGAGAGCGGGAAGGATATTTTTTGAGCAGGAGCATCCCGCTTTGTATACTCACCAGGGTGATTACCCATCTCCATCCAGACACTCTTCCCGAATGACTCCAGGTCCCAAAGAATGTCATAGTCCGGAGTACAAAGGAGCGCACCTGGTCATTGATGCCGAATCCTATGACTTCGGAGACACTGTTCACTCCCAAGAAAATGGCCTCTTGATGTGGTAATCTGATATCAAAATCAATCGAATAATATCATCATTGGCGGGTGTGAACCGCGAGGTGGTTGTTGCAAGTCACCCCTATTCAGATCACATGGGGGTAATGCTCGTTACAATCAAAGATTACCCCCGGATTTCTCTGTTGATGATGGGGAGGTGTAATGGTAGTGATCCGCGATCATTACATGAACCTGTACGTAACTTGCGAAGGTATTTACTCAATTCAACCCTTTGGGTGATTTTTTTGAGACTAGGGGGAAAGAGGAAGGTTACGAGATTTCCAATGATACCCCTGTTGCCGATGAGGACCAAAAGCAAGAGTATCGCCGAGACTCAATACCCTTCTGATACAGGTAAGCGGGTATTGAACCAGCAAAACCTTTGCCCTCCAAAAGGGAGGCAATGAATCCGCCGGTATATCAATATCCGACCCCGGATATGAACTACTTATTCAGAACCGGATCCACTTGAGAAGTCCGGATAACTGGCTAATGTGATCCATCGAGATCCCGGCTAGAGCAAGCGGATCAATCGCTATCGTTCCATCTTCCTGCTCTTCCATCGACTCAATCACAAGAGCTGCGTATTCCATCGCAAAAGCCCCAAGAGAAAGATACTGCCGGTACATCAGAACAACAGCAATCCCGTTCAGAGCGGTTCCACCGATGAAGAACCCGCACAAAATCTCCCAGATCATTCTTTCTCTCCATACTGGACGAAATCGCGAGCAGACATGTTACCGAATACAAAGCTACGGGTATTCCATGTCCGGTTACCCTGACTCTGGGATCCCAGCACAACCATACCCGTACCGTTCATCTCGGTTGAGCCGAGCAGGTCTGACCCAGCCGACCGGGACGCCTGGTAACTCCCCCTGCTCAGAATCCCGGACGTAAACATATCAGATCGTCCGAGTAATCGAACCTTATTCTGCTCAATAAATGAGCAGGCAATAGGAGTGCCTCGCAGTGACTGGAGGCTGGAAGTATAATCAGAGATCAGGATCGGCCCGGACCCGCGAACTGATACATCAGATTCTATCGATTCTCTCCCTGACAGAGACCCGACAATTACAGAATTATCTACGGTCATAATCCGGGATGCATGAGAATCGTTCTCGTCAGAGCCTACACTTGAGAGCATGGCGGATCCGTCGGTGATAATAGACGTAACTACATAATCACCACCCGCCATGCCAGCAAGAATTAGACACATAGCGCCGGCTAATACAAAGTTAGAATTCATTTTTCTCCGTCTCGAAGAGAAAAAAAAGAAGGGTTACGCGAGAATACCTACTGCATCAGCCCAGGTTTCAAGACTGGTCCTGATGGAATCAGTCTCATAGCTGGTCAGAGAGATAGAATCCCTGTTGATCTTCACATTGAACAGCTCCCCGTTCAGGTGATGACACTTGAGTGTAACGCTGAACGTGTCTTCTGAACTATCATGAGAGGCCGTTCCACCCATTGCAGTCCCGAGAGCTGCGGTCGCAAGGATCGTGCTGATGTCAGTTGCAAAACCGGCTGAGGTCTGAGCCATGACTGTGATCTGGCCGATTGTCTTGGCCTCTGCATTCTCATAGATGACCTTCCCGGTGTACCGCTGTGCACTCTTCTCAAGGGCTGGCTTTGCCACACCGCCAGAGGTGTACTCAGTACAACCCCAGGGGTTGTTGTCGATGATGTCCTGAATCAATGCCTGAAACGTTGCCATATCAGCGATCGGAGTCGTAAGGGCCCGGACAGCCGACTTAACTGCTGCTTTTTGAACAAAATCTGCCATAGTTCGAAATTCTCCTGCCACACATCGTGTGGCTGTCTACTCTGTATGTTGTGTATAACTATACGGTTTCAAAAGAGAGAGCAACGGGGGGCATATCGGAGATAAAATCGTGAATGAGGGATACATTTTGTACGTGGTACTGCACTGCCCGGTATCTGATCGCTCTTCAGGATCGTGACGGCATCGAATCTGGGTCTGGGTGTTTCTCCTCTTCAATAGCGGATTTCTTTCACGAATGCCAAAACAACCGGGGATAGTAATCAGGATAATACCTCCTAATTCCTTCTGATACCTCGGTATCGGCTCTCATTTTAGGGATTTCTCAGCTCCTTAATAAACCCTTTACTAATGACGATCCCACCGGTAAGGATCACTACAATCCCCAGCAATTGTGTTATGAGCAATGGCATGGCAAAAAACAGGGCGATTCCAATAGCCAGGATGATAATGCCCTCAATAATGGTTATGACCTCTATCATGCACACCACCATTGGTCTCCCTCGTTACATCATTTTCCCTTAGTTCTAAATTATGAGGTACCGGAGAAGATCGGGGTCGTAGCAAGGATACCGTCATATGAGGTCGGTGCACGAATGGTTGTGGTTACTACAATGATAGCCATTTTGGAGGATATCTGCGATGGTCACGCCGTGCATTGTCCTCACCGTATCCCTAAGCATGGGCTCTGCACCGGTCTCTTAATCCTTCTTCTCTGGTCTGTATGGACATCTGGAAAGTCTGATCTTTGATGGTTGGGTATTAAACAGTGAACAGAACACCTTCTTCCCCGAAGGCCACTCCTTCACGGTAAAATAGGGGCATTGCACCTTTCTGCAATGTCGTGACCGTGTCCAGGCCCAGCCCGTCATACGCCCCCCTGACCTGTGAAGGTATCAACCGGACAGATCCTCATAAAACAAGGTATCTTCCCCGACAGGCTACAGATTCGCCTTCGTCGAGCCCGATGGAAACCCGTCGCCTCCCCGATGATCTCCCAGATCAGATGAGGGCATTGGATAACTGCACACCTTCCGGTCACCGGCCGCATCCAAACCTCCTGATGCTGACACACCCGAGTGTGTATCTCATCCATGATATCCCTCCCACGTCCACTCCAGGGTCTGGGAATGGACCCGAGGATCCAGATCCGATCCACCTCGCTCTGGCAATAATCAGGAATGACCCGATGCACACCATCATCATGGTTCTCCATATCTCTGACCTCGGGACTCTCGTGCATAACATACCTCACATAACCCAAGATGCTCTGCACCATCCCACCAGACCGCCTTTGATGTATTACAGATATGGCATTTGCCGAGATCGCATTCCCGCCTAACCATCGGAGCGGTATCGATGACGCCGGGAAGTGCCGTAAACCTGGCAGACTCTGCTCGACGGGCTGTATCAAAACACTTTTTACAGAGCATCAGGTTCGGGTGTGGAGATCCCCGACTCCGGTGCAGGGAGGCCCGTTCCTGGTAGTACGTGGGCGTTTTTCCACATACACAGCAGGGTTTTTTATCAGGCCATCCTTCAATGGGCACAAACACAGAGGGTCTGATATCAGAGAGCGGGAGAGCGGAACATACCCCCCGATGGGCGGAAGGTTCCTCTCTTGTCTTTGTGCACGGTACCGGTAATGGCGGTCGTGGGGGCCTTCGATCAGGTACCTGGGCGGAAGGTCGGAGATCATGGTGACCGTCATGGACAGAGTCATGCGATGAAATCACCTGCTCTGACCTTTCACTTCTTTCCGCTCTAATAGTATTATCTAAGTATATCTCTTCTCTTTTCTCTATCTGGTTCATAGTATCGTCCTGAATCTGGGCGGAACCCCCCGCTCTCTCTTCAGATTTCTGTTTTCTCTCCGCTCTTCCGCCCTGATCTCCGGAGTGCTCATCCGTATCAAAAGAGGGCGTATCATCGTGCTCTATCCAGACCGAGCATCCCTGTGCCCAGGATTCGTACAGTGCTGCATCCCAGGTAAAGACCTTGGTTCGTCGTTGAGTTGACAATCCGTCATCATCTGATTTCACGGTCCGGTCCAGGAATGAGATCGCCGGACACTTCTCAAGGAGACCCGAATAACTCTGGCCTCGTGACTGGTACCCGTGGAGAAGTTTATTGATCGTACTGTTGCTCCACCGGGTAGCCTTCTGGAGCTGGGTGATGGTCATCTCATACTGGTCCATCAGCCGGATTGCATCGATCAGTTCTGCTTCCTTTCGCGTGAGTTTGGTCACCTGGCCTCCGGTCTCACCATTCAGTGCCTGAAAGAGCCGTGCAGCCTCATCAAAGTCTTCCCGGGTTGCGATAACACAGGTCATCTCATCAACCATAGATGACTCTCGCTGATGCTGTTTCAGGGCTGCATTGGTCTTGATCAGATCCAGGAGCATGTCAGGATTTCTCCGGTTGGCAGTATTCTGAAACCGTATCCGTGAGGCATAGGGGATGACTACCCAGACCTGCTTGAGGTTCAGCCACATCTCCTGTGCGATGAGAATCTCCCTTCTGGTCGTCGGCCTGGTACCGGGCATCTTCTCCGCATCTGCCAGTGCCCGCCTGAGTACCTTCTGATCCTGTTCATCGCTGTCATCGATCCAGCAGGTGAGCATCCGGTTAAAGACCTGATCATCACCGGATCCCTCAACCTTTGCCACCCACCAGACACACCGCTCAGGGATAGTACATACCTGGCCGGTCCGATCCTTGCTGACGGTATGATACGTGAAATCTTTCTGAAAACTGGTCGTGACCCCTTTGAGGATCTCCTGCATCTGGTCAGAGAGGAAGACATCATCAAGGGCGATCACCGTCCCTAGTCTCATATTTTCGATGTAAAAGAGGGCTTTATCACTCATTCGTCCATCTATCCGGAACTCTGGAGGAATGAACTGGAGCATGGTGTCTATCGTATGACTCTTTCCCTTGCCTGATTCACCGGTTATAGAGACATGCAGACCCTTTGAGTTGATCACTGATCTGGATGCCAGTGACATTGCCAGGCATTCGGCAACAACCCGGTCCCCTTCATGCTCTTCATTGAAGGTATCAAGCAGAAAAGTGAGGGGATTGCCCTCCCGTAATATGGAGTCAGCTGCAAGGGTTATCTCAGCGACCGGAGCGGATCGTGCCTCCTCAAGGATCGCCTTCTTCTGTTCCCGTCTGGTCTGCTTTATCTGCCTGGATTGCCCGCCTGATCTCGTATCCCGATCCTTTTCGCTCCGGTGTGGAGAGCTGCCCTTATAGTGCTCACGCAGGTCAGCCCATCGTTGAGCACCGCCTCCGCATGAGGTGTGATGACATCCGGCATAGATAGCCCCGTTTGGAAACTGGATCGCATATGCTCCATCAGTATGGTCTTTGGAGAACGGACACTCGTGAAGAACAAAAAGGTCCCCTCCCTGGTAGGGTTTGTGCACGTAGCTGATCTGATGCGAATCAAGCCACTCGCCAAGATGGATTTTCATCCCGTTCCGGGTCTTCTTGGGCAGATCAGTCTCTCTGGGGAAGAGTCCGGCAAGGTTCCTGAGGGCAGAAATCGGTACTATCTCATGGGTGTCAGGGGCGGTTATCAACCGGGATCTTCGATGAGGCCGGTCGGCAGTATTATCTCCCTTCCGCGATATGGTTCCGTAGAGTTTCCAGATCCGTGCCGCATTGAAGTTTGCCATATCGACATGGCACCGGTCATCAGAGAAGAGGACATCAAGCGACTCCAGGCACCCTTTCACCAGATCGCGACTCTCCGGGGTGTTTGGAAGGTCAATCCGGTACAGCAGGTGAGATCCGTTTCCGCTATCACCAATGACCGGTTCAGGCCAGCCCATCTCTGACAGGTAGCTGCTGATGATCGTGGCTTTTGATAGGGCTGCCTGATGCTCCTCTTCTGATGATGATACCCCCGAAGGCCGGACCGGATCGATGTCTATCGGGAGCCAGTTTCGCTGAATGATATCGGTGTCTGCGGTTGTTGCATCCTTCTTACTGAGCCGCATCTTAATCCGGTTTGCCCTTCTGGCAAGAAGGACCGGATTGATGGTATTCAGGGTCACATAGACACCCCCGATCTCATAGGCTGAGTTCAGTTTTTCTGCAATCTCTGCAAGATGTTCAGGATCGTCAAAGTAGCCTGAGGCGATACTGTTCTCTCCGATCGCCCTGAGTTCTATGACCTGACCTGGGACAAACAAAGTAGAGAGAGCAGATCGGATCTCATGAATCATCAGCCCTCCCCCATGAGATGGGCATGGCCCCATATGAGGAGATGGCATATCTGATCCAGACCTTTCCGGTCTTCATCCAGAGTTGAATCTCCCCCGGATACCTGCCTTCCCTCACGAACTGGCAGAGTTCTTTGATATTTTCCTGAAATGCCCGGGTGTCTTTGAAACTGCGTTTCAGTCTCACTTGCACAAACAGGATCTGATTCCGGTCTTTCCAGGCGATCAGATTAATCGGGCATAATGCATGCAGCACCCGGAAAGAATCATACCCAAGGGTCGCAAGCATACTCCTGACATACTGCTCAGCGGTCCGGCAGGAGTAACTACTCTGTGGGTGCATGATCCCCCTCCCTGAGTATACCATTTCTTTTATAGAAGCCGCGGATCTCTGAAATCTCTGGGCATGTACCCCTGGACCAGGTGTCTCTGCTGTATTTTGAGGATCCCCAGCTCCGCCACCTGACGAATCCGGTGATAATCCCTCTGAAGAACCGGAGTACAAGAGAAAAAAATATGAACTTACAGAGCTCATCTTCAGCTCTCCCCATCATATATGCTCCGCCAAGTGCATTCGTATCGGTGGGGGGACTTCTTCTTCTTCTCATAGATCTCCCCCGCCAATTCGGAGCAGAATCTTCTCTGCATACAATATGCCGTGTCTGACAAACCCGGTGATGAGTCTGTATCCTCCGGACAAATTGCGTCTGATGATCTTGATTGCGGTCATAACGCTCTCCAGACAATGCCGGTTTGATCTCAATTATCACCCAAACCGGCATAATGCATTACTGAATGCACCAGTTAATTATTTGCCCGGGTATGAGTATAGAATTTAATATTTAGAGACATTATTTCTGGATCTGACGGGTTCGCGAGAGGATTATGATTCTCTCCCTTGAGCACGATGGGGTAATGAAAAATGTTCAGAACTCCAGTCAGCTATCATGATGTTTGATACTCTGGACACCAGTTCATAATGAGAATATCAAGTCTTATCAGTTGGTTTCTTCTGATTGGGGGGGGACGCATGTGTTTTATCCTAATCAGCCATTCGTTCTCGATGAAATGAACAGAATTCTCCTCACCCGTTCATGAGTAATCCATGGTGATTAAGCTAACCTGCTATTTTTAAAAAAAAGTAGGGTACATTATATTAC
>DATMXW010000054.1:0-50936 GCA_035561295.1 Methanospirillum sp.
CTCTACAAATAAGTGATGTTTGGTTAGATTGAACGAAGATGAAATTGAAGAAACCAGGGGAGGTTATCATCTTCCAGGCCGAACATATAGCAATATTTATATTCCAACTAATATATAGGATTTTTATTATCTACGAATGGGGGTTGAAAACGCCACTGAACTATCCATGAGGTGGTATCCAAAGTCTCTGAATATTATGGAATTCATAGTTGTATCTGAAACACAATATAATGGGTTTATTAATTAAAAAGCTCTATACTGTGTTAGGAACGGGGGCTGAAAAACGGTTGACCCATGTTCATGGATGCAGATCGTGACATGTTGCGTAATTGGGGTGCATATGATGAAAAATGACTTGAAATTTGGCTTAATCGTGGCATGCTGCCTGATATTGGCATCAATTCCCGGTGTAGCCGCCCAGAATTTTGATAATATTGATCAAAACCTGGTGTATAAGATCGTCCCACAGAATGGAACTATCTATTTTGGAGAGGAGCATCTGAATATCAGTGCGTGTATGGCTGATAAAACCGGAAGACACCTTCCCTATCTGGTTGCTCTTGATTTTGTCAGGAATGTTACTGATAGTGTTCTGGTAGAAGATCCTACAGACTTCACTATGCCCATTGATAAGCCGGAGAACACCTGGTATCTCTCTGAAGATGGGGATAATGCCTTTGTTCAGGATGGGAACTTCGTTACTGCACTGGTAACTCAGGAACCTGTTATCAACTTTGAGGTCTGGAATGCAGAAACTGACACAAAGATTGCAGATAACGGTACTGCATACCGGGGAAATCTTCTTCGCTTCAAGTATACGGTTGATACCAATCTTGACAAACTGACAACACGTGCTGATTATGATCCAGCGAAAGGGTATATCAGTATGGCAGTCATTGCTCCGGACGATGAGCAATTGCTGGATCTGATGACCCTGGACCCGGCAACACTCGCTACAGCTAAGATGCCGGTGACCGGTCTTGATGTCAGTCCCTCTCCTGGATGGATCTGGCCCAAAAATCTGAATCCCTCAGGAGTTATCGGCTGGTGGACAAACTGGAGAAATGCTGAGAAAGGTCTTGAATCAGATTATGCATACAAACTTGGGTTCTACAAAGTTACTGCTGTCTGTAATGTCAATAATATGTTCAAGAACCGGCAGATGGACGGCTACACCTTCAAGGAACAATCGTTTACCCTCGAACCGCGTCCGCTTACTGTTACGGTAAACGGTCTTGAAACAGGGCGTGATAAGCAGTTTACTGCAACAGTATCAGGTCTTCCTGCAACAACATATCAGATCTTCATCTATGATGAGTGTCCAACAAAACTCACCGGTAAAATTTGTGACCGCCCTCCATATATTGTTGGGAGCCGGGAGGAACTCCTTCGCCGGGATATTATTCTCGATCCTACCACAGGTCCATACCCAATAGGGAATACCGTAGTCCTTGACTGCTGCAAGGAAGGTATGAAGATTCGTGAGATCGTTCCTTCAGGCGATGCATATCCCTCTCAAGGGAGCTGGGAGATTGTTGATAACGGGACCCGGTATTATGCGCAGGTGACTACCGGACCTGACGGTACTGTTACCATACCGTTCTGGGTCGATACCATGGTGAATGCTGCTACATACACCATTCAGGTTCAGGACTTCCACTACCAGCAAAAAGCTACTGCTGATGTTTCAGTCTCGAAGGGTTCTATCTCGGTTGCTACCATGAACCCGTCCGGGGAGGCAAAGTCAGAGTTCTTTGTGGGTGATGAGATCTGGATTGACGGGACGAACACTGACAGCAACATGTCATATCTCTGGATTACCGGTCCGGGACTTGATCCCTGTGGTGTCAATATCTACGATCCATTTAGCACCGATCCTGTCCGTGCTGTTGTCTATGATAACAAAGATGGGAAAACAAGTTATTGGCGCATTGATCCAAACTGGATAACCAACAATTCAGCCATTGGTGCAGGAAACTATACTCTCTGGGTAGCCAGCGCAGATCCTAATGGACGGTTCTGCAACTGTAATGGGGATGGATGTACGTTCTGCAGCTTTGGGTCCTGCCTTGGAGTATCCTGCGAACGAGGTGTCTGCGAGCTTACCAAGTGTCCGGAGTGTGCAGTCTTTACCCAGGTGCCCATCACCCTTGTGCAGCCTGAAGTAACTGCAGACATCAGTGACGTGACGCGTTGTTGCTGTCCGGGATACCCCTGTGGGCAACTGGGTGGTGCCGAAGAGATCTGGATCAATGGAACTTCCGGAGGGAACAATTGCAAAGAACTCCAGGTCTGGTTATTTGGACAGAGTCAGTTTGGTACCCGGAATTACCTCTTCACGGTCACACCCACATACTGTGATGATACCTTCCAGTTTGAGCTCAATAAGGGACTGTTTCAGCCAAATGGAATCAGTCTCTGCCAGATGGGAACCGGGACCTATGATATCATCGTACAGGTGCCGGGTGGAAATGGGATGTTTGACATCAACCTCGCAGCGCCTGAATCTAACCAGGATCGGTATGTCACATCCACACTTCCGGTAACCGGAAGTAAGGTCTTCAAGATCGAAGGCAAGGATGCTCTGACCAGTGGGGTTGCACTCAAGTCACTTAAGGACGGTCTGAACCAGCCTGGCATTGATGACAAGTATGTCTCTCTCTCCTTTACACTTGCAGACAAGAAGTGTGAAGGCAATGTTGACTTTACGGTTGACCGGAACAATGGCAATGCACCTCTGACAGTTCAGTTTACCGACAAGTCAATACTGGTCGGAACAAAATGGGCATGGTACGCGAACGATGTGCTGATTGCATCTGAACAGAATCCAAAGTACACCTTCACCGTACCAGGGAAGTACACTATCAGGATGGAGATCACTGATGAGAATGGAATTACCAGTTCGGCAGTGAAGGATGGATACATTACCGTTCTCTCCTCCCCGGTAGCCGATTTCTCCTATGGGCCACAGCCTGCTGGTATCAATGAAGCGGTTCAGTTCACTGATCAGTCTACGGGAAGTCCAACGTCATGGATGTGGGATTTTGGTGATACCAATACCTCATCACTCCAAAGTCCGACACATGCATTTATAAACCCCGGTACATACGAAGTGACCCTCATGGTCAGCAATGCCTTTGGTATTGGTGCTCCGATTAAGAAACCGGTTACCATTGTCCACGATAAACCCGTGGCTGACTTTAAGGGAGATCCGACAGAATCAGCATTCTATCCGGCAGCGGTAACCTTCACCGACCTTTCAACCGGCTTTGTCTCTGCCTGGATGTGGGAGTTCAGCCGTGAAGGGAAGATGGTTGCCACATCGATGGATAAAAATCCGGTTATCACCTTCAACGAGCCAGGTATTTATGATGTGAATCTGACCATCTCCAATGATGGTGGAAAGCAGACTGCATCAAAGCCCGGATACATCACCATAGGTACTGGCAGTATCATCACGCTTGCACAAGGCTGGAATCATGTATCAGTTCCAAAGAAGGTAACTCCTGACTTTGATACCCTTGGTGAGCTCTTCAATGGGGTTCAGACGGATGGTATGCCCTATGCAGTCTATGGTCCTGATAACGGTATGACAAACTGGACTAATGTCACTCCTGACTATCCGGTAAAGCCTCTGGAGGCCTTCCGCGTCTATAGTGCATTACCTGGATTTATCCAGATTCGCCCATCCTATGTGGATGGGGTAATGTTTTCACAAAGCCTAAAGGAAGGCTGGAACGGTATAGGTATCATGGCTATGCAACCCACACCGGCAAATGTAGCGCTGATGAGTCTTGGGGATTCCTGGGACAAAGTTCTCGCATATAATCCGGTAACTCAGTGGTGGGAGTACCCTATCATCAGGGGTGTGGATGACGATAAACCGATGAACCCGACTGTCGGTTACCTCATCCAGATGAACAAGGACAGTGTATTAACTGGTGGTGAGGTGTGAGATGAGATCCATACTCAAACGAATCGTAGCATGTATATTGCTCCTCTGCCTTCTTGGCGGAGCTGCAGCGGTAACCGCGGAGGAGGCAAAGCAACTCCTCCCAATGTTTTTGGAAGGAAATGCGTATGTCGGTGCCACTCAGGCCCCGCCAGATGCAACCATCCGGGCATATATCAATGGCACCTTTGCCGGAGAAGCCCTGACCATTTCTGATGGGGCTTATGGAACGAACTCCTCACCCATGATGGTTCAGGTCGGACCAGATGAGACCCTTAGAGGTGCAGAAGTTTCTTTTCAGATGAATGGTGTTCTGGCCCCTGAAACAACAACCTATGAACCTGGAACTACACAGATTCTGGATCTTCATTTCCCTGAGTATATTAAGAGCCGACTCAATGTTGTTCATGAAGGCAATGATGTCTTCCTTGGAGAAGAAGGCCTTGATGTTTCTCAGTTCCTTTCAAAGGGAGACACTATCGTCTGGTTTGATAGAAATTCAGATGTATATCAGACTGAACCGGTTTACCGGGTCTCTATAGATAATCCGACAAGCTTCTTCATCGACCCCAGCGATAGCCAGTTTGGTGGAAGAACCGGCTGGTGGTGGAATGAGCAGAAGAAGACGAAAGCCTTCATTGTGAAGGATCCCTCAATGAACATGAGAATCTGGAACCTGAATGAGAACGAGGATATTCAGGACAATAATCTCAAGATTCCTGCAGGGAACAATGTAGCTTTCAAAGTCGAGACGAACCTCTATTCAGTTCTCCAGCAGCGTGCCCAGGATCTTCCTGATTCAGAGAAGGGCATCATTAACATTGCCGGATTCTCGAATGTTACCAAGATTGATTACAAGTATCTTAAGGATCAGAACCTCTTAGACATCCCACTCAGGGGCCTGGTGGTTGATTCTAATCCCTGGTGGTGGTATGGTGGCGATACTCCGCCTGTATCTTCCTGGTACACTGGTGCAGTAACTAACGGGGACCGCTATTATCCAAATGGTCAATATCTGTTCTATGCTGAGATAAATGCATCATTAAACAACATCAAAAAGAATTATCGAGATGAGAAAGGGAATTATTATGTCGGAAAGACTGTCTCTGCAGAAAAACCAGCGGAGATAGTTGATGAATACATCGATGTAAAGATTGATCGTTCAGAAGTAGTTCGTAACCAGTCGTTCTTCGTGACTGTCACCGGCAGAAAGGGTACAGAATACGTTCTAACCATTATGGAATGTCCCCTTGATGCAGCAGATTCCCAGGCATGCAATGCCCAGAAGATGACCGGTGAGATCTGTGATCGCCCACCAATTATCCGTTCAGATCAATCAGGGGTTGCAGAAGGAAAAGTTCAGTTTGATGCAGCAACCGGTCCGTTCCCCATTGGTGATACTGACCTCGTGACCATGAACGGGAACTGTGGTGGCCAGAAGGTAATCAGAGATACTGTTCCGACTGATGACAAACCCTGGGCAAAGAATGTTGTTGCCAATGGTGTCAATTACTATGCAAAGATTGTAACTGACTCAGATCTTGAACCCAAACCAGGTCAGCGAACAATTGAAGTCATGACCGGTTCTGATGTCGCACCAGACCGAAGTTACCGTATTCACGTCCAGAGTGTCAACCCTGACTGTAAATCGGTTATCACCGGCGATGCGATGGTCAAGGTTGTCAAGGGCGAAGTCACGATGAATATCTACGAACAGCCTCCGTTCTATCTGGGTAGCGATATTACGCTCAGTGGAAAAAACACTGACTCTAAGTTCGTGTACCTCTTCATGACCGGCTCTCAATGCCAGAACAAATGTGGTAATGATCTCCTTGGCTGGAAGCGTGCGGATGAAACTGAAGGCATAATTCAGCCGTTCATCGATCAGATTCTCTATGGCTGTGTGGAAGAAGCAGAACAGTTCACTACTATTCAGGTACCAGTGAAGAGTGACGGGACGTGGGAGTACATCTGGAGAACACAGAAGGCTCCGATTAATCCGGGTACATACACGATCTATGCATCAAGCCAGCCGATTAATGCCTGCTGTCTTGATTGTGGCTGCGCTGCGGTAGCCTTCCAGGATATTGTCCTTGAAGAACCATGCCTGTCAGGTATCATTGATCCGGCACTAATCACAAAGCCGATCGAATGCTGCCCGACTGGATGTGAAGTCACCTCACTCGATACGATCACCCTCACTGGTGAAGCCTGTGGGTTCCCGCATATTGGTGATGGCAAGAACTCGAGCAGAGAACTGAATATGTGGATCTTTGGCGAGGAAAAGGTAGGCAATGATAAGTACATCAATGCCCGCATTCCTGTCTATGATGATGATACATACAAAGCAAATCTGCTCAATTATATCAGCCTCTGTAATCTGAAGCCAGGTAATTACACCGTAATTATCCAGCACCCGATGTATAACAACAAGTTTGATCTGGTGAAGGAGACTGACGTCAGAACTCCGATTGATTCGAATCAGGTCTGGATGGTAACCTCCTATCCTGATGAATGGAGCAAGCTCTTCCCACTGGAAGGCCCCGGATTTGTTCAGGGTTCACAGGCAATCAGTGAGATTAAGAAATACGACGATCAGAATCTTATCGATGATAAATTCCTCTATCTGAGCCTGGTTATCGTTGACGACCGTGTTCCGACAGCAGCCTTTGAAGGGAACCCGACTCAGGGGAGTGCACCTCTTGAGGTTCAGTTTACTGATCAGTCAACCGGCAGCAACCTTAACTCCTGGTACTGGGAGTTTGGTGACGGAACAACTGCAACTGAAGTGAATCCAAAGCATACTTACAGCGAGACAGGTGAATATACCGTCTCTCTTACAGTGATGAATTCGGATGGTTCAAAAGATACTGCAACAAAACCCGGATACATCAAGGTCAGAACTCAGACCATAAAAGCTGACTTTGTTGGCAGTCCGACATCAGGTGCGGCCCCCCTCAAGGTTCAGTTCAATGATCTCTCAACCGGGTCTCCAAACAATTGGTTCTGGGACTTTGGTGATGGATTTACTGCAGCAGGAGTGAAAGATCCTGCTCACACCTATCAGTATGGTGGTAACTATACGGTTACCCTGACAACAACTCTTGGTCAGGAAGTAGACCGTAAGATCAGGAAGGATTACATCCGGGTACTTGGTGGACCAAATCCTACCTATACCCCAAGTCCAATTGATCCGACTAAGATTCAGCTCTACAGTGGCTGGAACTTTATTTCAGTTGCCAGGGCCCTGACTGAATCCTCCAGTGAAGCAGGAACTATCTTTAAAAATGTCCCAACCGGAGGACATGCCATCTGGAGTTATGATCCCTATGGTCAGTTCTGGGATCAGGTTCTTACCGGAACTACCATCCAGACGATGTATGGATACTGGATCTATGCAGTAACACCGTATACGGTCAATCTGACATTCAAAAATGATCCGGTCCAGATCCCGCCACAGCGAAATCTCCCAAGTGGGTGGGCTGCGGTAGGATTTACTGGTGGCAACCCTGCACCTGCGAAGGATACCTTCAGCTCGGTGAAAGATGCATGGATTTATGCCCGTGGATTTGATAACGCCCATCAGCAATGGGAGCCTACCATGGTAAATGGTGGACAGGGCGAGAACACCTACCTCTATCCATCGAAAGGGTACTGGCTCTACATGGAGAAGCCAGGTACTCTTGCAGCCATTGGTGTGTGATGAAATGGCAGCAGTATCTGTAGCCTCACGCATAGGCCTGGCTACAATACTCCTTTTTTCCCTGGTAACCATAGCTCTTGCCGGTGCTCCGGCACTGCCGTGTGAGTTTTATGGAAAAGTAACCATTCAGGGTGCAGAAGCTCCGGTAGGGACAATTATTGTCGCTAAACTGGGAGAAGAGGAGCGTGGTCAGTTTGTCCTTGAACAAGCCGGAGTATATGGTGGTCCGGGAACTTTTGATAAACGGTTAAAAGTTGTTGCTGAAGACACAGATTTGGCATCAGGGACACCAAAGATTACTTTCTTCATAGATGGTCAAAAATCCTGGCAGGAAATCGCGTTTCAGCCAGGGATTTCTCAATCCCTTGATCTCTCTGTCGGGGGAGAACCACCAGTAGAAATTCCAACTGCAGTTCCAAGTGTGATTCCTGTTGCAACACCGGTCGAAACTCCGGTCCCTGAGTCTACTCTCTCACCCGCACCAACAGAGGTCACCCTTCCTGTCGAGGAAGAAATTTTGGAGCCAGCTCCGGAGTTCTCACCTGTGCCGGTAGTGACTGAACAACTGGTAATACCTACGCAGACCAAGACACCAGTGCTTGGAGCCCAGTCAGCAACCCCGGTATCAGGAGCACAGGAAGGATTATTTGCAGACTTTGTAGCAGATATTCAGTCTGGAGAAGCACCGCTTACCGTACAGTTTACTGACCTCTCGATTGGGAACCCAAGTATGTGGGCCTGGGACTTTGGCGACGGTTCTATGGATATGATCGCCAGTCCGGTTCATGTATACAAAACTCCTGGAACTTATTCGGTCTCGCTCACGGTCTCCTCACAGGATGGTACAAGTGATACTGAGCTTAAAATCGGCTTTATCACCGTCGTAAGTCAAGGTGAGATTGTTGCGGATTTCACCGGAGATCCGATATCAGGAGCAACCCCACTTATGGTACAGTTCACTGATCTCTCAACCGGCACTCCGACGATGTGGGCCTGGGATTTTGGTGATGGATCAACAGGAGTTGTAGCAGATCCTGTTCATATCTATGAAAAACCTGGTAATTATACCGTTAGTCTGACTGCTTCTGATCAATTCGGGTTGAGCAATAAAAAGGTCAGAACTAATTATATCACCGTGGTTAACCAGGGAGATCTTGTTGCTGACTTTACCGGTGAGCCGAGTAATGGTGATTATCCCCTTACCGTACTCTTTAGTGATCGGTCGGTTGGAAAACCATTAGCTTGGTCTTGGGATTTTGGTGACGGCTTTACTGATGGTACTCAGAATCCGGTACATGTATATCAGCAACCCGGATTGTATACTGTCGCCCTTACGATTGCTGATGAAAATGGATCTAATAGTACCAAGGTCAGAGAAGGATATATATCAGTAACAACACCTGGGGAGGTAATCGCCGACTTCACGGCAGAACCGACATCAGGGATTGTTCCGTTAACCGTCTCATTTAAGGACAAATCCGTAGGAAAGCCCACGCTCTGGGCCTGGGATTTTGGTGACGGGACCAGTGATATGATAGCAAATCCTGTTCATGTCTATGATGCTGAAGGGACCTATACTGTTAGTCTGACCGCATCGAGTCAGGATGGTGGCGTATCAACCAAGGTCAAGCAGTCGTACCTGAAGGTCCAAGGTGAACCAACACCGGTTCCAACGCTCACCGTCATACCCCTTCCTGACGTTCCAGAGAGTTTCTATGGGTCTGTTCAGATTTATGGAAATCCAATACAGGTTGGTGGTCAGGTTGAAGCAATGGTTTCAGGATACAGCATTACCAGTCAGTTTAACCCGATCAAGACGGCTAAGGGTATCTTTGGAAAGACCGGAACCTTCTCGCCCAAACTTCAGGTTCAGGGAGTTCCTGCAGGGAGTGAGATTGAGTTCTGGGTAACTGATGAAAACTATAGTCAGGTCAGGGCATTAGTGCAAATTGATGATGGTCCCCTGAAGTGGACTATTCCGTATGAACCCGGGAAGGAGAAGGAGATTCATCTTGTTGTTTCAGAGAAGAAACCAACTGCTGTCCCGACCATACCGATAACACCGGTTCCGACCGATTGCCCTGGTGTTCCCTCGATTCCGATGACATTTGATGGTGATGTGCATATCAGGACTGGAAAGGAGTTCCTACTTGAGAATTCATCATGTGTAAAATGTGAACCAAACATTCTGGCTGATGCTAAGATTGAAGCCCGTATTGATGGGTACGATGTGACCGGTCCACAAAACCCGGTTATTCTGAAGACCAAAGGATACTTTGGCGGCGGGAATAGCAGCTGGGCAGATAAGCTTATCCTCCAGGGTCGCTGTGTACCTGAAGAATCAAATATTACCTTCTGGGTGATGGATGCGAACTGGCAGCGATATGTTCAGGCATACCTGCAGGAAGGAGACTCATTCTCCTGGGATCTTCCATATAATGGTGCATCTGATCAGACTATTCATCTCTGGGTCGGAGCAGTACCTACGGTGAAGCCTACCCCGACACCACAACCTACCCCTGAGACCTGGGCACCACAGAAGTTTTATGGTAAAGCTGAATTTAATGGGTATCCACTCCGTGAAGGTGATCGGGTCATGGCAACCACCGAAGGAGTGGATCTGACCAGTCCTACAAATCCGATTAGTGTGGTGAGCTTTGGGAAATATGGAGATCCGATAGGGAATGAAATGCTGACCCTTGATGTTCCGTATGATGCCATGCACCAGAATGATGAGATCAACTTCTGGATCAAACCACAAGGCTTTGAGTACTGGTATCGTGCATGGTCAAAGAATCCTCTTTCTGGTGCGGTAATGAGATCAGGAACAAACTTTACTCCTGCCTCAATTACCAATCTGGATCTCTCCTCAACTGACCGTGAGGAATTTATGTACTTCTACGATATTGTGAGCACGATCAGGAATGTTATCCTGCCAGAAGACTATACCGGCTGGTAACCTGAGGAACGGGGTTCCCCCCATTTTTTAATAGTGAATAATTATGTGTATGATATCAACCAGAATGGTTTTGATTCCGGTCATTGTTGGCCTGATGATCCTGATTATCGCATGTGGACCTGGGCTCGCTGCATCTCCTCAGCTCCCGTGTGAATTTTATGGATCTGTGAGTATATCCGGAAACCCAGCACCTGTTGGAACGGTTATTACTGCACTTATTAACAAGGTACAGCAGGGCAGTATAACTGTGAAAGAACCCGGTCGCTATGGTGGCCTTGGAACCTTTGATGAACGGCTAATTGTAATGGCTGGAGAACAGGATCTTGCAGCAGGGACACCGGTTATCACCTTTAAGATTGGTGAAACCGTCGCTGATCAAACTGCTCCATACTCACCGGGAACAAGTGCTGAACTGGGTTTATCCAAGGGATCGGTGAGTACTACCAGTACAGGGAGTGCCCAGACATTTATGCCGGTTCAGACGGTCTTCACTCCGGTTCCCATTCAATCAGTACAACCAGTACAGGTTTTAGCTACAATGGCGCCTGTTCTGCAGGCAGGAACCCCATTTACCGTTCCAACTCAAGCTGGAGTACAGTCTGAACCAGTCATTATGATGTCCGTAACTCCTGTTCCAAATCTTTCTGCTATTCCGGCTGCAGTAAATCAGACGGTTCGGATAAGTGATAATCAGAGTACTTCAGTCACCCCGACTCCTGTTCTTACTCCGGTTCAGTCAGCACCAGTAAATAGTACAGGAGTGGTACCACAGAATGGAAACATGGGTAATGGTGGACAAGCAGAAAACAAAACTGTAACCACATCATCAGTTATACCTTCGGTGGTTGTAACACCGGTTCCGGTTGTCACGAATGTACAGGTAACTCCTTCGACATCAGTCAATGGAACCTTGAATATTACACCGGGTGGAAATTCCACGGGTATTGCATCGACTCAATATGGTGCGACAGCAAACACTACTCCTACAGCCCTTCCTGTAGTGACATTAACGCCGGTGCCTGTTCCTACAAGTATCCCTGTAGTAGGGACAACCGTTAATACTTCTGGCAATCAGTCCTCAGTGAACCAGACCTTGGTAAATATGAGTGCTGCAAACCGCACGATCTCTATTCCTATACCGGTGACAACACCGATTCAGGCAACACAAACAGCAGGGAATGGAACTATTACGGTCTCATTTCCCTCAGGTGTTGTGATCTCAGGCCAGTGACGATTCATCGGTCAGATTTATTTTCTTTTCTTTATAATTTATGAGAACGTTGCATGAATGTTTTTGATTAATGCAATGAGGGGAATTTTGGAAATAATTGCATCAATTATAAATAAATTGTCCTCATGGTGTTATTGAAAATGGTCAATGCACCAGTCTCATTAGATGTTAATCTTCTGATCATACTGGATAATCTGATTATCCAAAGAAACATACTACATACTATGAAGCGAGTGGATTCAATAGCCGATATACGGAAAACTATTGGTCTTCATAGAGTAACCCTTAATAATCAGTATCATATCAGGAGAATCGGTATCTTTGGTTCTGCAGCAAGAGATGAATTATCTGATTCAAGTGATGTTGATATTTTGGTAGAGTTTGAAACAACGGTAGGATATTTTTTGTTATCTCATCTTCATGATGAATTATGCAAGATACTTGGCCGCAACGTTGATCTCGCAACACCAGGTGCAATTCATCCGGTTCTTCATGATTCAATAATGCAGGATCTGATTTATGTCTAAATCCCGAAGTTCAAAGATGTATATTTCAGACATTGTTGATGCCATAGAAAGTATTGAATCTTATATCCAGGGTTATACTTTTGACGAATTTCTTGGAGATAAAAAAACACGTGACGCGGTTGTTAGAAATTTAGAGATAATCGGAGAAGCAGCCGGGCATATCGACAAAGAAATTCAGGAAGACATGAGTAATATTGATTGGCGGGGAATGATTGGGCTTAGAAATTTTGTTTGTCATCAGTATTTTCGAACGGATTGGCTCATAGTATGGGAAACTTGTACACAAGATCTTAAGAACCTGATAGCACAACTAAAAAAGGACTGATATTATTGAATCTGTGCAAAGGGATTCTTACTCTTCAGGATCCTGATAGTAATACTCACCCTTGGATTTTTGATCCCGGTCAAGGAATGATCCCGGTTTATTGATCCTGGGTCTGCCACTCTTATCACGACGGAAGCTCACCTGCAACTGGCTCAGGAACTGGTTCATGCCTTCTCGCATGTCAAATGGCCCTTTTGCCTCTCCATGCACTCCGGGTGTTCCGTCAAAAACAAGCAGCCTTTCACTGATGATATCGATAAGATATATGTCATGATCAATTACCAGCACTGCTGCATCTTTTCCATCTACCTGCTGTCTGAAGACCTTTGTCAGTTTCATCCGTTGTTCTACATCGAGGTGAGCACTGGGCTCATCCAGGATATAAAGGTCAGCTTCCCGGGATAGGCAGGCAGCAATTGAAACCCGCTGAAGTTCGCCACCAGAGAGGGTATTGAGGGGTGACTGGAGGATCGTCTCAAGTGCCAGAGGTTCTATGATATCGTGCGCATACCGTGGAGAATCAAAGAGCCGGGTTATCTGACGGAGCGTGAACTCAACGGTATCTGATGATTCGGCTTTTACATATTGTGGTTTATAGGACACCCGCACGGTCTCGGTCAGACCTCCGCAATCAGGTTTTTCTACGCCGGCAAGGAGTTTTGCAAAGGTGGACTTGCCGATACCGTTTGCGCCGACGATACCGATAACCTCACCCGCCCTGATATTCCCCCCGTTCACCTGGAGCGAGAACCGGTCAAATGCCTTTGACATGGTAGGAATGTTCATGAGTTCAGATCGTTTTGCCCCTTCATCGTGGAGTCTCATCTCGAATGAGACCGGGTAGTCTCTGAACCTGACATTCTCCTCAGCAAGGAATCCATCAAGATATTGATTTATACCTATTCTGACACCTTTTGGTCGTGTTATGATACCAAAGACTGAAGGTTTGCCGTATCCGATATGAACCGTATCAGCAAGCATATCAAGGATAGCAATATCGTGCTCTATCAGAATGATAGGCTTACTCTCGGCAAGTTCTCTGATAGCTGCCGCCGCTGCCATTCGCTGGTGAATATCAAGGAATGGTGTCACTTCATCCAGGAAGTAAAAGTCTGCTTCCCTGGCAAGCGCTGCAGTAATTGCTACCCGCTGAAGTTCGCCACCAGAAAGATGCTTGATCTCCTGATCCAGAATATCAGTGAGTGATAGTTGCTCCAGGTACCGGTTGAGCATTCCCCGTTCATCAGTCGTCTTGAGGAGATCCCTGACTTTACCGGTGAACACTTTTGGGATGACATCGATATACTGGGGTTTTACCGAGACCTTTACTCCACCTTTTGCCAGAACCTGCAGGTATTCAAAGAGTTCAGTTCCTGCATATTTTTTCAGGATAGTCTCCCACTGGGCTTCAGTATCAAAGATACCAAGGTTCGGGGTAAGCTGACCTGAGAGAATTTTTACCGAGGTTGATTTCCCGATACCATTTGCACCAAGGATACCGGTTACCTTCCCTTGGACCGGCGCAGGCAGCCCATACAGGACAAAACTATTAGGTCCATATCGGTGTGTCGGGTACTCAAGTTCTTCTGGAAGTGTGATGATGTCAATTGCATCAAACGGGCACTTTTTAATGCAGATACCACATCCCACGCACAGTTCCTCAGATATGACCGCTTTTCCTTCTTCATCAAGGACTACTGTCTCATCTCCGGTTCTGACTCTGGGGCAGTAGAGGATACACTCAGTGCCACACTTTCGTGAGTGGCACCGATCCTTATGAACGACCGCGATACGCATATGCTATCAGGCAACCTGTCCGGTTACTCCGGAGAGAAGTATCGTCCAGGTTACAAACCAGAACGAAAAGGTCATAAATCCCTGGTAAAACCAGTCTTTCTTCTCAAGTTTTGCTGTGTCTATTCGCAGAAGCATGAACACATGTTTCTGAATTATAATTGCCGCAATCAGGATCAGAAAGGGAAAAATAAATGTCTTTGAGGTCTCTGATCCGGTAGCCATTCCATCAGTCAGGAAACAGATCAGTCCTGCGAGGAACCCTGCAAGGACGGCAACGATAGTCCGGATAATGCGCCCGGTATATTCATCTCCGTTGTCTGCCTGGATCGGCGCGGTATATTCTGAATCCGGCACAGTCTGAACCGATTCTTCCGTCATTCGGGCACCACTTGTCTTAGTTTTTTAGTCTCAAGCCCATATCTAACTTAGTATCGATATGGCAACCCAGCAGGGGATGAGCGGCGTAGATCTCGTCGCCGTGACCGCAGAGCTGCGCAGACTCCTGCCGCTCTGGGTCCACAAAATCTATCAGGGAGAGGATCGGATTGCTGCAATCCGTCTGAATAGCAAAGAACGGGAGAAGCACACGCTCCTGATCGAACCTGGGAGAAGAATCCATCTGGTCCCGCAGGTACCTGACTTTCCGCAGATACCGCCAGCCTTTGCGATGCTTCTTCGTAAATATCTGAATGGAGGGCGGGTCCTAGACATCAGGCAGCGCGGTCTCCAACGGACCGTAATTCTCGACATTCAAAAATCAGATCAGGTGTATCACCTGATTATCGAGGCGTTTGATATTGGTAATATCATCCTCTGCAACGAGGATTACTCCATTGTTCAGCCACTTACCAGGCAGAAGTTCAAGGATCGCAATATCTTTGCCGGGGTTACCTATACCTTCCCTCCGCCTGATGTGAGTTTGCAGTCCAGGGAAGAATTTATCGCTGCACTTAGAACAGATGATCGCGATATTGTTCGTGCGCTCGCAGTCGGGTCTTTTCTTGGCGGGATGTATGCAGAGCATATCTGCAGGGAAGCTCAGATTTCCAAGGAGACCCTGGCAGCTGAAGCTGATGCAGGCAAAGTCTATGATTCCATCCATGCTCTGCTGATACAGGCATCAGATACTCCTACACCGGTCATTACCAAAACCGGATGTCATCCGGTTATAACCGGGGATACGGCAGTGCAGGGTCCCTTTGCGACCTTTAGTGAAGCTCTTGTCCTGTATTATCCTAAAAAGGAGAGGGAGGTAAAAGAACAACGGCCAAAGATATCCCGGGAGGATCGGATTCGCAATCAGCAGATTGAGTCTTCAAAGAAGTTTGAGAAGCAGATCACACGTTTTGAAGAAATTGTTGAGAAGATATACGAAGAGTACACACTAGTTCAGGATGTTATAACCTCCCTCTTTCGTGCTTCGCAGACCCGGTCCTGGCAGGAGATCTCTGACATCTTAAAGAATGATACAACCGGAACTGGTCAGCGAATCGGACAGGTTTTTCCGGCAGATGCGGCCGTAGAACTTGATCTCGGCCTGCCTGTGAAGATATATGTCAATGAGACGGTTGAGCAGAATGCAGGCAGATACTATGATCAGATCAAACGGTTCAAACGCAAACTTGCCGGAGCGAAGGCTGCGATGGAGAAGGAGATTCATCGGCCGGTGCCGAAAGCGACCGGGTATGTCCGTCCAAAACCACGCTGGTATCACCGGTTCCGCTGGTTTATGACCTCTGACGGAATCCTGGTGTTAGGAGGTCGGGATGCTGGACAGAACGAGGATCTGGTCAAGAAGTACCTAGAGGGAGGTGACACCTTTGTCCATGCCGACATTCACGGTGCGAGCGTAGTGATTGTAAAAGGCAAGACCGAACGGTGGGATGAGGTGTCCCGGTTTGCTGCTGCATATTCAGGAGCATGGAGATCAGGATTTGTAACGGCCGATGTATATGCAGCACGACCTGATCAGGTATCAAAGACCGCAGAATCAGGAGAGTACCTCTCACGGGGATCCTTTGTTGTCCGAGGGGAACGACAATGGTTTAAGGATGTTCCACTTGAGGTAGCGATTGGCCTTGCCAAAAAACCTGAAACACGGATTATTGGTGGACCGGCATCGGCGGTTAACCAACGGGCAGATCCGGTCATTCTTCTGCGTCCAGGTACATTTGAACCAAATGACTGTGCCAAGAAAGTTGTCAGGATTATGCGGGATAGTCTGCCGATCTCTGATCAGAAGGCTCTGAAATTTGCCCTGAATACAGAGGCAATTGCAGCGTATGTGCCCCCCGGTGGCTCTGATATTCTGGAAGAGAAGGGATGAAAGCCGATATCGGGGAACTTCAGCGTTCTTATGGAGAGATCAAACTCTTTCCTGAGAGTTCAGATGATCTGTGGCATCTTCAGCATCTGATAACCATTGGGTCTTTGGTTTTTGCAACCACACTCCGAAGTGTTGATGGGGCCTCTGATAAGATACGGCCTGAAAAACAGGAAAAGCGACCGGTGCGTCTCGGGATCAGAGTCGAGCAGGTTGAGTTTCATGAGTACGGTCTCCGACTGAGGGTTTTTGGCCTGATCGAGCACGGACCTGATACCGGTTCGCATCATACACTCAATCTTGAAGCCGGGTATGAGATTTCTGTCATCAGGAACTGGAATCAGACTGATCTGGAACGGATTGATCGGGCAGTGAAGAGTACTGCAGCTGATGCAATTCATATCCTTACGATAGAAGAAGGGGATGCAGAACTCTATCAACTTCATAGTTATGGGCCGAAACAGATCTTTACTGCAACATCCGGTAGCGGAAAGGGGATGGAAGGAAATTCCAGGCAGGATCTCTATGATACTATCATAGCGGTTCTCGCTCAGGTAACCGGGCCACTGGTGATCGCTGGTCCTGGGTTTATAAAAGAGGATTTTGCCAGGAGACTTTCATCGATACAACCTGATCGGTCCCTGGTACAGGTTGTAGAAACCCGCCGAAGTGGTCGAGGAGCAGTCCAGGAGGTGATCGGACAGGGAATTCTTGAAAAGTTAACCGGTGATCTCCAGCTTGCTCGTGAGGTAAGATATCTGGATGAACTGATGGCACGGATAGCCAGGGATGAACCGGTCTCGTATGGTATTGCAGAGGTGTCTGATGCAGTGCAGATCGGGGCTGTTGAGACCCTTCTCATTGCTGATGCCGGTCTTCGGGATTCAGCGATAATCCAGTTGATACAGGATGCAGAACAGATGAGAGCTGGTATTGTTGTTCTCTCTACAAGGTTTGAACCTGGAGAACGACTTTGGAAACTGGGAGGAGTTGCTGCTCTACTCAGATATGCTATTGTCTGATCTGATAATCCAACTGGCAGAATTACAACAAATAAAATCTCGTGCGAACAGGCACTTCCAGGTTCACCGACGCGTGTAGCCAATTTTTTCTTTCTTTTTAAAATTCTACAACCAGTTCTATCGGACAATGGTCAGAACCCATGATCTCCTGGCGGATTATTGATGAAACCAGGTGTTCCTGCATCCGTTGATTCACAAAGAAGTAATCTATCCGCCATCCGACATTTCGTGCACGTGCCCGGGTTTTGTAGTCCCACCAGGTATAATTATCAGGATTCTGGTTAAAAAATCTGAATGTATCAATAAATCCTGCATCAACTAAACGGTCTAGCCAATCCCGTTCAATCTTGAGAAATCCTGATCTCGTCTCGTTCTCTTTTGGTCTTGCCAGATCAATCGGATGATGAGCGGTATTTACATCACCACAGATGATAATCCGCTCTCCTGCCTGGTCTCGAGCCCGAATCTCTTCGAGAAATGTATCATAAAACCTAAGTTTATATGCCAGGCGTTCCTCTGAAGCTCCGCCATTTGGGAAATATACACCATACAGCGTAAATTCGGGATATTGGGCGATGATAGTCCGTCCTTCAGGATCAGATCCGGATCTGTCGATTCCGAAGAATATCTCATCTGGCTCTTTTAGCGAATATAGGGATACTCCGCTGTATCCCTTCCGTTCTGCCGGGTTAAGTGTGAAGAAGTACCGGTCTATTCTGGTCAATTCGGCAGGGATATTAGTTGCATCGACCTTCGTCTCCTGCAGGCAGCAGATATCAGGTTTATCTGATGCAAGATACTCAGGAAATGTAGTTCCGGAAATGACTTCTTTTTCAGCAATAGCCCGAATCCCGTTCACGTTCCAGGAAAAAATTCTGATTCTGGTCATGGTTGTCTGACTATCAGGTACCAGATGATGGACTTATGTGATCTGCCATCCATCAGGTCACCCGATTCCATGATGTCGCAAGGCTCTGATACTATTGTATGCACCCCGATATGTCGGTACATCTATCACTCCCCGCGCTCCTTGAGCATACATAGATGCAGCAATAGATTCAAAATTGATCATTCCGCGACCAACCTCAAGATGCTCATCAGATATTCCACGGCAGTCATACAGATGAAGATACCTGCTTGCTCCGTCATGAAGAAACTGGGGAAGACATCCGTTCACATGGGCATGCCCAATGTCCAGCGCCAATGGTATCTGGCTGATAAGGCCAAGATCTTCAGGAGTTCGAAGGAGGTTCTGCTCCCATCTTCCTGAATTTCGCATCAGAAAGGTTACACCGTATTCATTGGCTGAATGGATAAGATTCTGGACAGATCGAATAAGTTGTCTTCTGGCCAGTGCATCATCAAAAGGAGATATGAGATACCCGGGGCTAATGATAACATCGGCTTGTACCTCAGCAGCAAATGTGAACCTTTCTGTAACTACCGCAACAGATGCCTGCCTGACTGGCTCTCTGATACTGGCTAGATTTATCTCCTGCTGAGGGATCCGAATCGCATACCGGTATGGAAACGAATCAAGGAGACTGGCGGAAGGAATCCTGTGGCGTCCGCTATCAATTATCTCCACTCCTCGGGTAAGTGATCCAAGACTCTCAAGAGCTATCTCAAGAGGTGAATCTTTCAGGCAGCGGGTTGATATCCAAAGCATAATATTCTCCTGTCCTGGGGACTATAACGATTCGTTTGAGACAGTAATGTGTCAGATGTTTGTGCTTCATATATCAATGCGTTTCGTTATGATTCAGAACATCCTGTTGTCTCACCTGTTTAGCAGTTTTTTTATGGTGGTGCCGGTAACATATTATGTATGTCAGTTAATAAGGACTCAACCATTCTTGAGGTTCTGCAGGCTAACCCTGATGCAGGAGCGGTTTTTGCCCGGTTTGGCATGGGATGCGTAGGATGCGCTATCAGTCGTGGTGAGACCGTAACCGAAGCTGCAGCGGCTCATGGTATTCCTCTTGAGGATCTCCTCTCAGCTCTTGGAATAGAAGCATAACCCTTTTTTTCGATATCTGTCTCGGATATCCGCGCTGATAACGTTTGATAATTAAGAAAAAAGAATAGAAGGCGTCGGTTATATATATCCGAATGATTTCAGAATGACATCAGGGTTGACTGCCCCGACATGGTAGACCTTTGATTCGGTCAGTTCATTGATGGTCACCTCAGCAGGTGAGAACAGTGATGTGTCTATCTTATAGAAGTCATATCCTGCTTCTTTGAAGATCTCATTGAAGGGTTTTCCATATCCTGCCGACTTGTTGCTTGGGATCTTATCAAGATAGTCCTTGATCTCAGGAGCCTTTACCGTGAGGTTAATCTGGCCATGGTAGATGGTTGCATCATTGGTAACTCCCATCGCCGCTTTACCCATTACCGGAGGAATTGGTGCAGTACCAATAGCTGCAGTAATTTTTCTGGTATCAAAGCCGAGTTCGTTTAACTTGTAGATTGCTGTTTCAACACACCGTCCTGACACCTGGATGGATCCTACGATGGAAGCGGTCGGTGCAACAACTGCACAGAGGTTCTCTACAGCAATGTTACATTCCTTGGCAATCTTATCCATCACTTCGCCATTGGGCAGCATATCTGCTTCAAGTGCAATGACTGCATCATCGCTCTCATCCTGATACCCAATGACCTCATAGGTGTGTTTGGGCTTAAGTGACAATGCCCGTGCCGGGCCTGAACCCATTGCAAAGAAGTTACCAGACTTAACAGTCCAGCCTGCCTTCTGTGATCCCAGACACGAGATTGCGGGGAAATCGGTGCTAACCTCGACAAAGGGCATAGGAATTCCTCTGATCTGCCCCATTCTGAAGTTTACCTCTCCAAGACCGCCCATACAGATCTCGGTGAAGGCACGGCCTGCAGCATAGCCGCCTGCTACCGCAACACCGCAGTCTACGATCTTTGCTCCGTTATCGAGTTCATGGTATTCTACGTTAAAATCTTCTGGATAGCTGGCGAGATTATCGAAAATCTCCAATGCTAATTCGTTAACACTTATCACGTTCAAACCCCCGTGGTGTACCTTAACGATAGGATGTATCGGTATTCAAGACTTTGGTACTGGTGTAGAAAGAGGTTTTATGGACCTTATATATATAATAGAATTTTTTCAGGTTCGTATCTGACATTGATCATTCTCGTCCGGCCACGGCCGTCTTTGTACTGCAGGTTGAGCAGTCTCAGGCCGTCTAACTTCTGAATGATGGTATAAAATGTCGTATATCCCATTTTAGTAGTATCTTTAATTTTCTGATAGACCTCTCCTGATGTCAGGGCTTCATCAGATTGTGATGCGATAGTTATCGTCTTTAACACTTCTTTCTCTTCTTTACTTAAGGATTTTATACTGTACTGAAGATGAACATACCTGGAAACTTTGTAAGCTTCCCTGATGTGTTCCCGACTGATCTCTCGTTCTGCAGCCATCTCTGCATTCAGGGTTGCTCGTTTAAGCATGTCTATCCCGACTCTCAAATCTCCAGACGACATAGTATGGGTGGCAATCAGCCTGAGCATCTCATCTGAGAGGACGCCTGGATACAATCCCTGGAGAACCCGTTCACGCAGGATCTGATATACTTCTGATTCAGAGTACGGGGGAAAATAGATCTCTGTTCCAGAAAAAACTGATGTCACCCTGATATCCATCTCGCGCGAAAGATCAACCTCCATATCAGATATTATCACCACTACTCCTATCCGGGTTCCCGGATAGGTTTCATGGGATCTGAGCAGAAGATACAGAATTTTATTCAGTTCGTTCTCGTACAGGAGATAGTTGGCGTCATCAAGTGCCACAATCACCACCCGGTCCTGTTGTATCATGGTCTGGGCAATAGATTCATAAACTCGTTTGAATGAGTTTCCGGCAGCTG
Source organism: Methanospirillum sp. (assembly GCA_035561295.1). Classification (GTDB taxonomy): domain Archaea; phylum Halobacteriota; class Methanomicrobia; order Methanomicrobiales; family Methanospirillaceae; genus Methanospirillum. The sequence goes on from DATMXW010000054.1 coordinate 21,754, forward strand.
AAGGATTATGCCCGGCAAGAGTTTTGTATATCTCTGAGAGGATAGAAAACCGGGTATTCTCAATCTGACAGTTGATATGGATAGGGATCATCTTTGACTCAACCTCACCAATGTCAGAGAAGATCTTTTTGACTGACGTCGTCTTACCCGTCCCAGGTGGTCCTTTAATGACTGAATTAAGCGGGCGTCCTCCCCTTATTCCTGGCCTGAGGAGAAATGCCAGTTCACGCATCTGGTTCTCCCGGTAGTTGAACTGATCCGGGATGTAGTCTATCTCAAAGACATCGGGGTCACGAAAGAGGGTCTCCTCCCACATCAGCATGCTCTTCTTTGGCATCAGTTCATCCCTGTTAGTATTGAATCCGGTTTTCTCATATCTGATATCAGATGCAGATACTATGGCTGCTTGATATCTATATTCTGTCGGTTTTATGCACTCGACAATAGTAAAAATGAGTTGATGAGAAGATGTGATCAGCCACGTGAGAAGAGCAGAGGGACCAGTTCTATTCCCTCACGGATTCCATACAATCCATGAGCCCCTTCTGCCTCACTGAACCGTGTTGTGGCATCTTTTACTCCTCCAAAGATTGCAAAGGGAACCGGATCTGCAGTATGTGTCTTTATTCGGATCGGGGTTGGATGATCCGGAAGAACAGCGATTTTTCCGGTAAACTCTCCCATAATGGTTCCAATCATGAGGTCCACCCGTTCGATAGCGGTTATCTTCTCCTCAAGGTTACCCATATGTCCGGCTTCGTCTGGTGCTTCAACATGGAGATAGATAAAATCCAGACGTTTGAGTGCCTCGATTGCATACCGTGCCTTCGCAGAATAATCAGTATCCAGAAACCCGGTTGCCCCCGGGACACGAATAATCTCCATCCCGGCGTACCTGGCTATTCCATTCAGGAGATCCACCGCAGATATCATCCCTCCAGTAACTCCCCACCTATCTGAAAAGAGCGGAATAGATGGTTTTTTTCCACTAGACCAGGGCCAGATATCGGTTGCTGGCAGTTTTCCTGCAGCAATGCGGTCAAGGTTAACCGGATGTAATGCAAAGACTTTTTTTGCGATCTCCATGCACCGGGCAAGCAGTTGTTCATCAGGACCGGTTGGGATATACGAGGCAATCTTCTGTCCGACAATATCATGGGGTGCTGTTGAAAGTGTTCCCTCTCCTCTGGGAATGAGGAGCAGGTTCCGATAACTCACCCCCGGATAACAGACCGCGCCATTCAAACGCCCGTTGAGGGTTGCAAGCAGAGCAGCTCCTTCTGCACTGCTGATATGGCTGGCGGAAAAATCCTCCATAATCCCCTCGGTTATCGTAACAAGATTACACCGGTATGCCATATCATCCGGGCTGAGATCAATACCCATACTTCCTGCTTCAAGAGCTCCCCTGCCTGTGTAACAGGTGCGGGGATCATAGCCGAGAACCGAGAGATTTGCGATATCGCTCCCTGGCTGAAACCCGTCGGGAACCGTCTTTAAAAGACCCATCGCGCCTTCTCTGGCAATCTTGTCCATGTTCGGGGTATGTGCAGCCTCAAGGGGGGTTTTCCCCTCAAGCTCAGGTAATGGCTCATCTGCCATTCCGTCGCCCAGCACGATAAGATATTTATTCAGGCGCATATCCGCCATTCCTACCCCGTAAGAGCTGATTGAACTGCAAGTTGGACACTTCTATGACTTCCGATCTCAGGGGTCCATCCAAGAGATTTTAATTTCTCTATTGCGAGCTGCATTTTTGGAACATCTCCTATCCAGCCGCGGCTTCCTCCCGTGAAGCGATAGCTAACCTCTGATAGTCCGGCTTCTTTGACAAGAATATCTGCGATTGTGGTGACGTCTATCCAGTCTTCAGAACCGATATTGAAAGTATTAACCTGTTCATGGGCATGTTCTTCAGCATAGATGATCGCTCTGATACATTCAGTAACATGGAGATATGATTTGGTTTGCTTTCCGTCTCCGAGGATTTCAAGTTCTGCAGAGTTTTTTTGGATCTTTTTAATAAAATCGGTGATGACCCCATGACCACTCCGTGGACCGATGATATTGGCAAATCTGAAGATATATCCGCGAACTCCAAAGCTGTAACAATAGGCGGATATTAGGGCCTCACACGCAAGTTTTGCAGCACCATATACTGATACCGGTTCCATGGGTGTGTAGGTCTCTGGTGTTGGAATAATTGTTGCTTCACCATACACTGTCGACGTTGAGGTGAAGATAATTTCGGGGATTTTATGAGAGCGAATTGCCTCAAGCACCCGGTGTGTAGCGATGATAGTATTATTTAGCTGGGCATCCGGGGTTACTGCGCTCTCTCTGACATCAGGGTCTGCGGCAAGGTGCCACACCCGGTCAGCACCGCGAAACATATCCTGCCAGCCCTCTTCAAGTAGGTTGGCTTTGACAAAGGTAACTGCCCCTGAATCGATGTAACTGCTGATATTGCGAAGGTCCCCTGCAAGGAGTGCATCTATCACAACAACCTCATCACCCTGCGCTACCAGATGATCAACCAGGTGAGAACCTATGAATCCGGCCCCGCCGGTTACGATACTACGCATTCATACAAATATTCCTCTCCTTCTACCTAAGCGTAACCAATATGTACATCGGGATAGATCACGGGACAACCGCAATGCGGTTTGCAGGAGGCGGTTGCCAGCTTAAGATACCCAGAAGTGAGGCGACAGGATTCACTCTTACTGATCTTGAGGTGATCTGCCCGGTTGATGAGATTGCAGGAGTAGCGCTGACCTATTCGATGGGAGATAACTTCTCTTCTATCACGCCGATTACACGGCTCAAGAACCGGGGCCTGATCAGTCGTGAGGGTGCTGGTGAGCATACCGGAGGGGGAACCCGGGTCTTTGATATTATCAGGGAGAGTGGAATTCCAGCAGTTGCCATCCCCGGTCTTCACCGTGGATCTCCCACCGATCCCAGGTTTAAGGTTTACTCTCACCAGGCCAGTCCTGAAAAGATTGGTATTGCATACGATGTAGCCAATAGACTTGGACCCGATTGTATCGTTTGTGATATCAGCTCCAATACGGTAACTCTTCTAGTGAAGAATGGAAGAATCGTTGGAGGGTTTGATGCCTGTCTCTTTGCCCCGGGCTGGGTGCATGGTGCTTTGGATCTGGATGCTATTCGAGCCATTGATGCCGGCGAGATTACCGCAAATTCTGCATTTCTTCATGCAGGAGTGAGTTCTCTTCCTGAATCAGATCAGATCCCATCCCTCGTCATGTTTGCAGCAATGGAGTGTGCATCGATGGCCCTTCTGGCACCCGGAGCTCCAGTTGCTCTCTGCGGTAGTCTTGCTGAAGTAGTAGAACCCGGGGTTACTGCACTCCTTGGCACTCAGCCTCTGGTTCTGGATGAATGGTCAGCAGCTCGCGGACTTGCTGCAATAGCGGAATCGGTTTTCTCATCTGGTGCAGCAGAGATTCTGGGCATCCCGGTAGAACCTAATTTATATGATTAATCGTGTAAAATATAACCGGGATTTCTCGTGAGAGAGCTAAGAATACATGGACGGGGCGGACAAGGCTCGGTGACCGCTGCTGAGCTGATTGCTGTTGCGGCCTTCAAGAGTGGCGTCTTCTCCCAGGCCTTTCCTGCGTTTGGGGTTGAGCGCCGGGGAGCACCAGTACAGGCATTTGTCAGATTCTCAGATCAAAAAATCAGGCTTCGGAGCCAGATTTATGAACCTGATTATGTCATCGTTCAGGACAGCACCCTCATCAAGGATGTGAACGTCTTTTCCGGGATGAAAGACGGTGGAATTGTAATTATTAATACCGAAAAATCTCTGGATGCCAAGGTGCCTGACGGGGTGAAGGTAATAACCCTTGATGCGACAAAGATGGCTCTTGAGATTCTTGGTGTTCCGATCACCAATACAACGCTGATGGGAGCATTTGCTGCTGCGAGTGGTGAGATCACCCTTGACGCGCTTGAAGAATCTGTCAGGGAGCGGTTCTCCGGGTCTCTGGCAGAGAAGAATGTGGCCGCTGCGCGAGCTGCATTCGCATTAATAAAGGAAGGTGCCTGATGGCTCTGCGTATCGGATGTGCTGCACCACCAGGTCAGGCACAGGAAAATAAGACCGGTTCATGGCGGGTTTTCAAACCTGTATATGACCATGAGAAATGCACGGGCTGTGGGATGTGTCAGCTCATCTGTCCGGAAGGCTGTGTTCATGAGCATGAGAAGAAGTATGATCCCGACTATGACTTTTGCAAAGGATGCGGTCTGTGTGCTCATGAATGTCCCGCAAAAGCAATTACCATGCTTGTGGAGGAGAAGTAATGAAGCAGATTCTTGAAGGCTCTCATGCCGTTGCCGAGGCTGTAAAACTCTGCAAACCCGATGTCGTATCTGCATACCCGATAACCCCTCAGACTCATATTGTTGAGCGGCTTGCCGAAATGGTGGCTGATGGGGATCTGGATGCAGAGTACATCTGTGTGGAGAGTGAGTTCTCAGCCCTTTCAGCCTGTCTTGGATCTTCAGCAGCAGGGTCACGGGTATACTCAGCGACCTCATCACAGGGTCTTCTTCTGATGGCAGAGGTCTGCTTCAATGTTGCAGGCATGCGCCAGCCGATTGTAATGTCTATTGCAAACCGCGCAATAAGTGCACCCTTGTCAATCTGGAATGATCAACAGGACTCGATAGCACTGCGTGACTGTGGCTGGATTCAGTTGTATGCAGAGGATGCCCAGGAGGTCCATGACTTCCATTATATCGCCTACAAAGTCGCTGAAGATCATCAGGTTCTTCTGCCTGTGTTCATCTGCTTTGATGGGTTTATCCTCTCCCATACCTATGAACCGGTGGATATTCCCACCGCTGAAGAGGTTAATGCCTTCCTGCCGCCATACAAGCCCTACAATATGCTTGACGCCAAGAATCCGCTTAGTATGGGGATGTATGCAACCCCTGAATACTATATGGAGTTCAGGTACGAGGTTGATCAGGCGATGATGCGCTCTGCTGACCTTCTTCGCAAGGTGGGCAAAGAGTTTGGGGAGAAGTTCGGGCGTGACTATAGTAATCTGGTCGAAGAATACCGGCTGGAAGATGCGGATGTTGCTCTGGTTGCGATGGGTTCCATTTGTGGAACCATCAAGGATGCGATCGACGAGATGAGAGAGGCAGGTAAGAAGGTCGGTCTGCTCAGAATCGTAACCTATCGTCCGTTCCCTGCAGAAGAAGTACAAAAAGCCTTGAAAGGTATCACGAAGATCGGGGTTTTTGAGAAGAATCTTATGATCGGAAGCCGGATGAAGGGGGCTGTCGGGTACGAGATTAAGGATGCAGTCAACGATTCAGCGGTCCAGGTACTCAGCTATGTTGCCGGACTAGGGGGCAGGGATATCACCATCGCTGATATCAAGAAGATGGTTGGTGAGATCGAAGCAGGCAGAGGTGACTGTTTCTTTGGTCTTCGCCAGGAGTTGATCTGAAATGGCAGACAAAACCTGTGAACTGATGGATTGTGGACACCGCGCATGTGGCGGGTGCGGTCCGGCATATGCAGGCCGGCTGATTATGAAAGGGGCGGGACCTGAATCTATCGTTTGTGCATCAACCGGATGCATGGAAGTTTTTTCAACTCCCTATCCGCAGACGGCATGGAAGGTGCCCTGGATCCATTCACTCTTTGAGAATGCAGCAGCGGTGGCATCAGGTGTTGAAGCAGCTCTGAAGAAACAGGGCCGCAAGGAGAATGTACTCTGTATCTGTGGTGATGGCGCGACTTTTGATATTGGTATTCAGTGTATCAGTGGAGCCTTTGAGCGTGGTCACAATATCACATACATCTGCTACGATAATGAGGCATACATGAATACCGGTATCCAGCGATCGGGTGCTACTCCGTACGATGCCAGCACAACTACTTCACCAGCGGGCCGCCGGTCAACCGGGAACAACAGACCTAAGAAAGATATGCCTCAGATCCTTGCCGCGCATGGTTCTCCCTATGTTGCGACATGTTCTCTGGCGTACCCGAATGATGTAATCAAGAAGGTAGATCGGGCGGTCACGACTGAGGGTCCTACCTATGTTCAGATACATACGCCCTGTTGTACTGGCTGGGGTTTTGACGGCTCAAAGACTATTGAACTGGGTAAGATGGCAGTCGAATGTGGTCTGTGGGTCAATTATGATATTGTCAATGGAAAGGTTGAGAAGGCAAAGAAGGTAAAGCGAAAACCAGTAGAGGAATATCTGAAGGTTCAAAAGCGGTTTGCTCACCTCTTCAAACCTCAGAAGAACGAGGCTGAGATCGCAAAGATTCAGGCTATCGCTGATGCCAATGCAGAAAAGTTTGGCATTGATATCAATATTTGATAAGATCTCCAGGTCAGAGAATTCACAACTCTTTTTTTCCTACCTGGTTTTCAATTGTAGTACCTGATTTTAAATAGTCAGATGGAGAACACCTTACAACGTTCAGGGTGGTCAGAATCATCCCAGTACTTTTTATCGATGATAACAAGGAACTCTGCACTCTTTTTCAGATATACCTCGAAGGTTTGGGTGATTTTACCGTTAGGACCAGTTCAAATGGTGATGAGGCCCTCGCGTATCTTAAAGATCATGAGGTTCTTGCAGTCATCTCTGATTATGATATGCCTGAAATGGACGGAATAACTCTTCTGCGCAATATCAGGGCGCATTACCCCCGTCTTCCGTTCATCATGCTCACCGGTAATGATAGTAAAGAAACCGCCATATCTGCGCTGAATGCAGGAGCTGACTTCTACCAGAATAAAGGGGATGATTTCGAGGTACAGGTTCTTGATCTTGCCCATAAGATAACAGTGCTGGCAGAGCGACATGAGGCAGAAGAAGCGGACCGGCGCAAGGATGGTATTCTTGCTGCAATCAGTTATGCAGCCGGGCGGCTGCTGAGGGGTGATGGCTGGCAGAAGGATATGGAAGAGATCCTGGGGCATCTTGGTAAAGCAACCGGAGCGGGCTCTGTGTTTGTGATTGCAACGGGGGAAGATAGGGCAACTGACATCAGGGGCGACTCAGTAATCTGGTCATCTGAAAATAGTGATGTAACAGTTGGATCGCTGGCCCCACTGATCAGGATGTGTCATACAAGCCCATGGGAGAGTATTCTTAAAAACCGTGATGAAGTGAGTGGAAAAGCTGATGATACCAAGGATGAATCTGCGTTAAACCTCTTTGGTATTGGATCCTATCTCCTTCTTCCGGTCTTTACAGATGAACGCTGGTGGGGGATCCTGGGAATAACAGTCCCTGATACGGATCGCATATTCAGCCGGGCAGAAGTACATGCCCTTCAGATGGCAGCCGGGGTTATTGGAGCTGCCCGTTATCGATTATATATTGAAGAATTTTTTAGAAATCCTGTTGAAGAATCTCTCGTTGGTATCTTCATGATTCGGGATGGTCGCTTTGAGTATGTAAATCCCCGGTTGTGTACCATCTTTGAATATAGTCGGGATGAACTTCTCCATGAGATCCGCCCCCTGGATCTGATTGTACCGGAAAAAAGAGATGATGTTTCCAATATTCTTTCCTCTGTCATTTCAGGCTCAATACCCTTTGGGCACTTTGAAGTAACTGGGACTCAGAAGACTGATCAGATTATTCACCTTGAGATCTATCTTTCACGAATACTCTGCGGTGGAACGGAGAGTGTAACGGGAAATGTGATGGATGTCACTGAGAGATATGTTACCCGGAGTGCACTGGCCGAGAGTGAGGAACGGTTTCGAGATCTCTTTACCAATATCAGGGATCTGATTCTTCTCCATGAACCTATGTCTGAAGGTGGCAGGATTATTGAGGTCAATGCTGCGGTACCCGAAGTTCTTGGGTATGACAGGCAAACACTCTTCAAAAAGACACTCCCTTCTCTCTGTCCGGATCATGAGCAGGAGACCTGTATGTTTCATTGCCGGGAGGCTGCTGATAAGGGAAAATCCACCGTTGAGACCATATTTATAAAGGACGACAACTCCGCGATACCGGTTGATGTAAGTTCACGCAGGTTTGTAACGAAAGGAAAGCCGGTTTTGCTATCTGTGGCACGGGATATCACAGAACGAACATCGGCAGAGGCGAAGATCCGTGCCGGAGAGGAACTCTTAAAGCGTAATATGCTGGTCTCTTTGCGTGAGAAGGAGACTCTGCTAAGGGAAATTCATCACCGCGTCAAGAATAATATGCAGATCATCATCAGTCTGCTCAAATTGCAGGACTTTAATACTGATGATCCCCTGGTCCATGAGATCATCAGGGATTGCAGAAGCCGAATTTACTCGATGGCGGTAATTCATGAGAAATTGTATCAGACAGATGATGTTGCAGCCATCCGTCTTGATGAATATGTGAAAGATCTTGGTGAGCGGGTAATATCAGAGTATGAGGCTGATGAGCATCTGATAACCCTGCATGTTCTTTCCAAATCCCCGATCAGTGTTGATATCGGGACCGGGATTCCGCTCGGTCTCATCATCAATGAGCTCATCACCAATAGTATGAAATATGCATTTATTCCAGGAGAAAAGGGGAGGATTATGGTTACTATTAATAATGGAACTGAGTCTCTCACCATCAGGGTGGCAGATTCAGGCCGGGGTCTTCCTGAAGGATTCTCTGAGAAACCTGCCAACTCATTTGGAAATGAGCTCATTACTGGCCTCGCTTTTCAGCTGGGGGGGACTGCTGAATGGAGCAATGAGTCAGGGGCTGTTTGTACCATAACGGTTCCTCTTCCTGGAAATATGAACAAAGCAGACATATGACGGCAGGAAATAGAATCCTCATCGTTGAGGATGAAATGGTAATATCCCTTGAGATTGCCGGAACCCTCAGGCGACTCAAGTATGAGGTGGCAGGACAGGCGATTACCGGGGCAGATGCGATCCGGCTTGCCGGTGAAGCTGATCCGGATCTGGTCCTGATGGATATCAGGCTGAAAGGAGAGATGGATGGGATAGAGGCTGCCCGGGTCATTCGTGAACAGTATGATATTCCGGTAATCTTTCTGACCGCTCATTCTGATGAAGGAACCCTGGAACGTGCAATATCTGTTAGTCCGTCAGGATATCTCATAAAGCCATTTAAGGATCGTGAACTTTATTCTACGATTGAACTGGCTATCCACAAGAGTGATATCAGAAGACGTATCAGACCAGAACGGGAGGTTCCTGCCGGGATTCAGGATGACATTCTGCACACCACTACTGACCCTGCAATAGTTATCAGTTGTCGGGGAATAGTGATCAGAGCCAACTCACAGGCCTTTGCCCTTTTTGGGACAGGTCCGGGGGAAATCGTCGGGACACGGATATCCGGATGGTTTTCACGTGATGATGCGGCACTTTCGATCTCTTCGGTCCCTTCAGGTTCAATAATGCCTGAGAATCTCTGTCTCCGCAGGCAGGATGGTACTCTGCTCCCTCTTCATGCTCATGCCGGTTTTATGCTGGGTGATGACGGACTGGTACAGGGGTATATTTTTACCTTACACCAGAATCTTCTTCACTCCTCTTCTCTGAATTGATCTCTTCTCTTTGGATGATACAGGTAGGATATGGATACTGCACAGGGCTTTCAGGACATTCAGACAGGATCAATACGAGTCAGTCAGGTCAGGACAGCACGCCCGGTTGATATGAAAAATCTCTATCTGGCCGGTGACTGGTGGGAAGAAGGATGGGATGAAGAATATCTTTCTGCTGTTGTTCATTCTGGATTTGCTTTTGTAGCCGCTAAGGATCTCGATGGCACCTGGGTAGGAATGGGTCGGTTGATATCAGACGGGGTTTCTGATGCATACCTGCAGGATATTGTTGTTCTTCCTGAGTACCGGGGGAAAGGAGTTGGAACTGCAATTGTTACCTGTCTTCTGGAGATCTGCAAAGATCATGGTATAGGGTGGGTTGGAACCATCGCCGGACCTGAGGCTGCGTTTTTCTATCGGCGGTTTGGATTTGCAAAGATGAACGGGTATACTCCCATGCGATATGAACCATAGCATCTGAACCTGATAGTCATGTCCGAGTCCCAGATAACTCTTGACGGAACAGTTCTTAAAAAAACAGATCCTCGTATTCGTGAGGTTCACCCGGTTATCATTTCAGTGAGCAGGGCAACCGACATTCCTGCCTTTTACATGGATTGGTTTCTAGAGCGATTTGATTCGGGCTCTCTCATCTGGAAGAATCCATACCGGCGGGATAACAATATCGAGGTTTTTTTTGATCAGACAAAAGGTGCGGTATTCTGGACCAAGGATCCCGCAGCATTTTTACGCCGAATTGATGATATAAATCGGACAGGTCTGTATTTTTATCTCCAGGTTACTCTGAATAATTATGAGGGGTGTGGGTACGAACTTCATGTGCCTCCACTCTCCGAGAGAATTCAGGCTTTTCAGGATATCTCACGGCTTATTGGGAGAGACCGGATCATGTGGCGGTTTGATCCGCTCCTCCTTTCAGATCTGATTCCGCTTCCAGAATTATTCACCAGGATTGACAGGCTCTTTTTTTATCTGGCCCCTTTCACACGGCGCATGATCTTCAGCTTTATTGATATTTCCGGATATCGGGGAGTCACCCGGAACATGACCCGGTACGGGCTTGATGCGGTGCGTGAATTTACCGATGAGGAGAAGATTCACACTGCCCGGTTCCTGCAGGAATGCTCATCCAGGTATGGCCTGCTCGTGATGGCCTGCTGTCAGACTCTTGATCTCTCAGGATATGGCATTGTTCCGGGAAGATGTGTGGATGACAGAGTCTTTCGCCAGATTGCTACCGGTGATACTGAATTTATCAGCTGGCTGGATCACGATGCCGTAAAGGATAAAGGGCAACGGCCTCGCTGCACTTGTATCTGGTCAAAGGATATTGGTGAATACTCAACATGTATGCATCTGTGCCGGTATTGTTATGCAAACCGGGGAGATGAGATCGTTGCAGCCAGGTATCATCTACATCAGCGTGCAAGAGGGAACGGTCTGCCTCTTCTTTCGATTGTTCCTGATCTCTGATCAGGTTTATCCGGGTAGGAGCTCTAATAGAGGATAACAATGGTGGAATGCGAGGTATGCGGGGTTGAGATCAGAGGAGGTTCTGCTTTTACGTGTAGTTACTGCAAAAAGAACTTCTGCCCGGATCACCGCCTTCCGTTCAATCATGCCTGTTCTCATATAGAAGAGTGGCGGATGTCAGCCAGGAAGAAGAGAGATACACCACCCAGACAGAACCGAACAATCATCACACCCCGGGATTCTAAAAGAATTGTTGCAACAGGTGTTATTGGCCTTTTTATCCTCATGATGGTTTTGTGGCTCTTCAGGATCATCTGATCCTGTCTGGCGGAAATTTTGCTGAGAGCTGATCTCCTATGGCTATAAGAAAATCACGTCCGTAGGGTCCATTCTCAAGCCCGATGATAAGCTCCTCAGGGAGCGTCTGTGCACCAGGTCTTATCAGTGCAGCACCGAGAATGACTGATGCTGTGGTGTCTGTATCACCACCAAGTCTCACCGCTTCAAGAAGGGCACGATAAGGGTCTTCTCCGAATCTGGCAAGGATAGCGATTACCGCCCCGAAAAAAATGCGTGACTCAGTATAGGGGACCCCGTAATTCTCATATTCTTCAAGGATGATTTCGGGATTCCATCCGGCTAAAACCTGGTTAAAATACGCTTCGGTGCTGGAGGTCAGATTCGGAATGAGTCCAATGATCTCTTTCAGGCTTTTTGAGAACGGTCTTCCTGTATAATACCGATCGTGCGCAAGGAGCGCCACCCCTACGGTTGCCGCAATGGCATCAGGATGTCCATGTGAGATGGCTGAACTGACCGAGGCAAATCTGATAACATCGTTCAGATCAGGGAGCAAGCCGATTGGGATCGCCCGCATTGCAGATCCATCGCTTCGTCTTTTTGCGATCTCATCATCAGGAAGACATCTGAGGAATTCAGCTCCATTTGCAGAAAGTTCAAGCATCCCTCTGGTAACCTCCGAGTATCCGCTTCTGGGATCCCGGCGATATGCCCCTATGAGCGCATCAGCAAGATTGCTTCCGGTAAGGGCCAGTCCTGAAATGAGAAGTTCAGATACCGCGACTGTCATCTGGGTGTCGTCTGTATACTGATTCCTGGTATGATAGGTTCTCTCTTCTCCATCTAAGGTGACTGATTCTCTTACCTGATTCTCAAACCGTGCTCCAAATGCATCACCAATCGCGATCCCCAGCATCATTCGCGCACCGGGAGTCATGGAAACGATGTTCCCGTTTGTGAGAGATGGTGACATAAAAAAAAAGATATTCCTTATATACAAATTATACAATTTGTGAGCAATTCAGACACTCATTGTATCCCTTCTCTTTGATCAATTTAAGGATCTCTCGGGCATTACCATGGCATTTGAACTCACCGTTGATCATTACATGCCCTTTATCAGCATCAAGGTAATCGAGGATGTAGCCGGTATGGGTGATGACAAGGCCGCTCTTCTTTCGGTTAGCAAACCTGAGGTTTTTCTGTAGAAGGTGGGCAATTGCGTCACCCATCAAATGAATATTTTCTAAATCAACCCCGCTTTCTGGTTCATCAAGCATAATGAATGTGGGATTCTGGATCATCATCTGAAGGATTTCACTCCGTTTGATCTCGCCACCTGAAAATCCGTGGTTGATGTCACGATTCAAAAAATCTTCCATATTCATCCTGGTGACTGCTTCAGACAGATCAGGGATTCTCTCCCCTGCAATAACCTCAAGCATCTTACCCAGTTTCAAACCCGAGATCGTTGGGGGACGCTGGAACATAATTCCCATGCCAAGTCGCGCTCTCTCATGCACCGGCATATGGGTAACATCGGTTCCCATGAAGATGATCTTTCCTTTGGTAACGGTATAAGCATCAAATCCCATCAGGGTCATCAGCAGCGTCGATTTTCCAGAGCCGTTCGGGCCCATAAGGACATGGGTCTCCCCCTGCTCGATATGCAGGTTTATACCGTGCAGTATCTCGCGGTCTCCCACCTGTACATGCAGATCCTGTAACTCAAGCATAGGCTCGTCTCTGGGGTACATCAGTCTTCAATGAATTTTATGGTTGTCGTTTGGATCGGGAGAAGACAGGGAATTGATTGTGCAAAAAAAAGGTATGCTGATCAGACAAGGAGTTTTCCTGCATCAGCGCCAGGCATACACTCGTAGACTTCAGTTACAGTTAGGATCAGCAGTGTTTTTGCCGGAAGGTTTGGCTTCTTCTCATGGATCATCTCGGCCATTCTGGTATGTTCAGGTCCTTCAGTCTTTACCGTCACATTGGCTTTTATCTGATAGCATCCTTTTGCCCCGGCTCCGTAAAGGTATAATGCTGCTTTTGGGTTTTCAAGAACATTGTTCAGACTCTTGTGCATGAAGTTATCTCCAATCCAGATCGTAGATGGATCGATGAGAAATACAGAACCCATTGGAACAACATTTGGTATTCCGTCTTTTGAAGCGGTTGCAAGCGGGAATACCTTGAGCGCCTGAAATGCCTCTATCATGTCTGGTGTCAGTGCTGCCATGGTAACAAAGATCTGTTCGATGGTACTTTAATCTTCGGATATAATGGAGGTATACAATTATGTCCGCGGTACAGGGAAGAGAATTCTTATACGTGCGCCCTTTTCATTAGAGAACCCTGCTGTTCCTGAAAGTTGATGTGCCAGATTTTCCACCATAGAAAGACCTGTCGTAGACAACTGACCTTTCATGACTGCATCGGGAAGTCCACGCCCATTGTCGTTCACTTCGAGGATGTACCAGTCTTCCTCGCGACGAAAGATTATCGCGATCGTTCCGCGCTCTGAAGGTTCATATGCATGAGATATTGCATTGATGATAAGCTCGGTCAGGATTATTCCCATAGGTACCGCTTCAGAACCGGGAAGGAGAAAATTTTCATCACAGGTTACCTGAATCGGGATTGTGCCTGAATCTTCCTGGTACTCATCATCGATGTTCGATGCAATAGACTGCATATAGGCACATACTGATATCGTATCACTTCCTACTGAGGGATTGATCTTCTGGTAATATGCAGAAATGGCATGCATAAACATTCGGCTCTCCTTAATGGCATCTGCTCCTATTTTGCCATTCTTCATCCCCTTTAGTCTCATGACGCTCTCCAGCATCAGAAGATAATTTTTAAATCGGTGATTCATGACCGATACGGTTTCAGCACCAGTATCCTGCACTCCGGAGGGTTCAGAGCTGGGAATACGTACCTCTGGCAGAATTACCACTGTCCAGACAATCTGGTACGGTTTTATGCCCTCACCCATTATTGACCGGGCAGAGATGAGAACTGGTTTGATCCCTGATGGTGTGCGGAATCGTGATTGTACTTCGATAGCTTCACCATTCCGATCCAGAGAGGCCTCTATGCCTATCAGTTCATCAGGTCTGGTGACCAGACCTGCACCGGTAAGGCTCACGCCGATAAGGTCTGCAGGATCAGACTGCCCGCATATGTCGAGGAATGCCTGGTTGACCTCCTGAATCAGGCGATCCTTCAGACCGGTGATGGCCATGGGAACCGGGGCAGAGGTAAACACCGGTGGCATCATGGCATCTGGGGTTGTCAGCTCAGTCTTTTCTTCTGAAGTGATAGATGCTGCCAGTATCAGTCTTCCTTCTGAATCACCGGTTGAGGTCATTCGTATCTCAAGCAATATCGGATCCCCTGTCCGGCTGCTGGCAATCATATTCGCCGATATCCCTTCTGTCCCGATCTCCTGTGCCAGAGGAATTAGGTCCTCAAAACGTGTTTTATCCAGGGCTTGAAAGAGTCGGTTCGCAGATTTTCCAATGATCTCATCAGGATGATAACCAAGAATTTTCTGCACAGACCCTGCAATATCCTGGATGATTCCGTCCTGGGTTATCACGGCAATCAGTTCACTGACAGAATCAAGCATCTGTCTGAAGAGTTCGATCTCAGATGTTTCACCGGTTCTTCCAGTTGTATTTGAATCATGCAATCTGACAATATATCCCTCGATACCTTTCAGGCTGAGGGGTCCTCCAAAGATTCCTTTCCCTACGAGAACTCCCCTGGTCTGACGGTGATCTTTTCCCTGGAGCCCGAATGGTATTGCAAAGACCCCCTTTCGTGCAATACTATCCTGAATCTGCTTTCTAACCGTTTCCCGTTCTTCAGGCTGAATGAGGTCAGGCAGTGAGATCATACCAGTCTCAACCAGTTCTGAAGATATATAGCCACAGACCCGTTTAGATCCCAGATCTACTGATTCAAATGAGAGCGCTGCATCAGCTCTGCACCTAAATGCCATCCCGGTTGATTGAATATTCTCCATTCGTATATACACCAGTCTTTCTCCAATTCCCAGGTCATGGTAAGAAGACTTACCTTCAGGGAAAGAGCATAATCAGAGAGATATGGGTGAGAGTGGGGGTAAAGCCTTATGGATTGGATCTGATTCTCTCATAATGCATGAGAAAGTGCTTCTTCCCCTTCTTTCCCTTGTTGTCTGTGTGGTGATGGCTGGAGAAGCAGTGCTCACTGCAGCCCTTCCGTTGATTAGCAATGAATTTGCTGTCCCCGGAATCTTTGAGTCCTGGATATTGCCGGTAGTTCTTCTGGTTGGCGCAGCAGCTGCTCCTTTCATAGGAACTGCTGGTGATCGGTATGGTCATCGGAAACTCCTCATTCTATGTATGATTCTCTACCTTGCCGGTCTTCTGGGCGGGCTGATATCTATTGATATATGGAGTCTCCTATTCACACGCGCTCTTCAGGGTGCAGGAATTGCATCCTTCCCGCTAGCATATGCACTCATTCGCAAAAGACTTCCTGTACACAAGGCAGATACCGGAATTGGTGTGATCAGCGCGATGTATGGGGCAGGGACATTACTTGGTGTCATCGCCGGTTCAGTTCTGACTGAGGCATTTGGCTGGAAGTCTACCTACAGTGTTCTGATCCCGGTCACGATATTTTTGATTCTTGGCATTTATCGATATATTCCTGAATCTGAACATCATACTTTCACAGCGGTAAAGGGCCCGCCACTTGACTGGGTAGGTCTCATATCGCTGTTGGTAACTCTATTTCTCGGGATGGCAGCGTTCTCAGTTAGCGATCCGGTGACCGGTCCGGGAAGTCTGACTCTGATACTTCTCATGGGTGCAGTTATTGCATCCATCGTCTTTATCAGAAGTGAACTAACTGCACAAATTCCTCTTGCAGATCTCCGGATGGCTACCAAGCCCGAAGTCTTTCTTCTGCTCGTCATTGGTACAGTTACCATTCTGGCCTTTCTCATGCTGCTTCAAGAGATGCCGTTTATTATCGAATCACCAACCGGACTCGGTCTTACCGCCGGAATGGTAGGTCTGATTCTGATTCCCGGAACCTTCGGGGATATGATTGCAGGCCCTCTGACCGGCAAACTCATACCGCGGTGGGGTGCTGGTCTGCTCTGTGTGATCGGGTCGGTTATCCTGATAATCGCCGCCGTTCTTCTCCTCCTCACCGGGCCCTCAATCATCATCCTTGTATGTGCCTGGTTTATCTTTTCGGCCGGTATGTCTACCGTGGCGACTGCAGATATTATCGCAATCATCGATCTGGTTCCTAAAACAAGGACTGCTGAAGCAACCGGCCTTGTTCAGAGTGTTCAGACAATCGGAGGGATGGCAGGTCCGCTCATGGCCGGGCTCCTGCTTGACCGGTCATCAATAGAGATACTTCGGGACGGGGTTCTCTGGACAGTTCCTACAACCCTGGGATTTACCACGGTCCATTTCTGGGCTCTCTGCGCCGGAGTTGTCGTGCTGATCTGTTCTGTACTTCTTATGAGAAGACTGACCCGTATGGATGCTACTATCTCTGATCAGGTATGAGGTATACTCATGGCCGGTTCTCAGGAATTACTCTGTCCGTTTGATAAAAACCCCTGTATCAAAGCACGGTGTGCAATATGGGATGAAGATAGTGTCCGTTGTTCACTTGCACTGATTCAGGTTCTGATCAGGCGTACCGGTTCTGGATCACACACTGCTCCGCGGGATACCGGATCAGGGCGCTCCGGTATCTCGGGGCAGTTTCGCGATCCTCTCTTTGATTAAGTAGAGACTGGATCTTCTGATACCTACGAATCATGCGTATTATATGGGCACCCGGGTTTCATCTGTGAAGAAAGGGAAATCAGGGGATCTCCTGAATCTTTATCATGTTTGTCTTTCCCCCTGCTCCATCAAAATTACCGGCAATAATGACGAGTCGTTCACCAGATCTGGCTACCTGAGTCTGCGTTGCCAGACTGACTGCGACACTGAAGAGTTCGTCTGCACTATATATCGGGTCATGCAGGAATGGAATGACTCCCCACCTGAGCAGGAGTCTTCTGACAATCTTTGAATCTGACGTGATCGCTATTACTGGTTTTCCCGGCCGACTTCGTGAAGCCCGCTCTGCTGATATCCCGGTTCTGGTGAAGGCAACTATAGCGCTGCTATGTAATTCATGGGCAAGGAAACAGGCACTGTGGCTGATATTTCCTTCAGGACTGTCTTCATGCCATTTGGCACGCTCAACCAGCATTTTTTTATACGGAAGGTGCTTTTCGGTCTCACGTGCTATCTGTGCCATCATTGCAATTGCGCCCGCAGGGTTTTCTCCGATCGATGTCTCGGCAGAGAGCATGGTAGCATCTGTCCCATCAGCGATGGCATTTGCAACATCAGTCACCTCTGCACGGGTCGGCCTTCCATGACTAATCATTGATTCAAGCATCTCTGTTGCCGTGATGACAGGTATACCTGCTTTGTTGCATGATCGAATCACTGACTTCTGTACGTGGGGGACACATTCTATGGGCAGTTCAACTCCCAGATCCCCTCTGGCAACCATGATTCCATCAGATGCAGGAAGTATCTCATCAAATCGTTCAACCGCTATACGCGTCTCAATCTTTGCGATGAGCGGGACAGCA
Organism: Methanospirillum sp.; assembly: GCA_035561295.1. Classification (GTDB taxonomy): domain Archaea; phylum Halobacteriota; class Methanomicrobia; order Methanomicrobiales; family Methanospirillaceae; genus Methanospirillum. The sequence continues at coordinate 39,810 of DATMXW010000054.1, forward strand.
TATCCGGCATTGGTAATTATGGACCTGGCACTGTGTATATCATCTGCAGAACCGACAAAGGAGAGTGCAATGAAATCTGGTTCAAGTGCTGCAGCAAACGTGAGATTATGGATAAGCTCCTCACCAGCATAGGGAACATCAGGTCTACGGCCGGGAATAACAACTCCGGCTCCGGACCGTATTGTGCCCCCTGATACTACTTGAGCGGTGATCACCGGATCAGTATGTATGATGGTGAGCTGAACGGACCCGTCTGCAATAAGGATAACATCCCCTGCCATAGCTTTGGGAATGTATGCATCAGGTACAACAATGAGATCAGCCTGACTCAGATCCCCTCCGATAGTGATGCTCTCTCCCGGGCAGAGGCAGATGTCAGGCCCCTGGAATGATCGCACTCTGAGTTTTGGACCCGGAATATCAATCATAATTCCAACCGGACGGTTGCACTCTTCAGCAGTTGTTCTGATCTTCTCAAAGATATTCTGGTGATCTGTATGTGCTCCATGCGAGAGATTCAAACGGGCAATATCCATCCCTGCAAGGATCATACTCCTGATCGTTCTGATATCTGATGAACGGGGACCGATAGTGGCGATGATTCTGGTCAGACGTGCCCGTGGTCCATCTTCTTCTTCTGATGTTCCAATCTCCATAAGGATAGATAGATCCTTCCGGTATTTAGTCAGGTGCAGGAGAGTAAAAAATGCAGGTTCCCTCTGATTCAATCGTGTTTAATGTCCAGTGCAGACAACAGTACAGGAATGAAACCTGCAGATCGTGAAGATCTCCTCCTCGCCGTGCAACGGCTCTTCAGCAGGAATGGGAGATCTCCAGTCCAGTCTGATCTTGCAGCCGCAACAAACCGGAATGAGTCTGACATCCGTTCAGATCTTGCTGGTCTGGCAGAGGATAATGAGGTAGTTCTCCAGGCTGATGGAGGTGTCAGCCTGACTCCTCGTGGAGAAGAGGCAGCTGGCGTGGTTATGAGAAAGCATAAAGTCCTGGAAGCGTTCTTTGAAGAGATGCTGGGGATGGATCGGGAGGCAGCTCATCATGAGGCATGCACGCTTGAACATATCACATCGGATGAGACGATATCAAGACTCGGGTCGTTTATTCGATCTGCTCCCCCCTGTCTGACAAACCAGTACCACGATGCATCTTTCGGTAATGATGGGCATGGAAACAGAGATCCTGATTCCCGGGCATCCACTCACGTTTCTTGTGATTGTGTTATGCTCTCTGAGTGCAATGAAGGTGAGGTTGCCTATATCACTGCAATCAAAGGATGCGGTAGAGCTGCCCGGCTCGCTGATCTTGGAATATTTCCCGGTGAAGAGTTACTTGTCCGTAGGCAGATGGCAAAGACACTTCTTGTTCAGGTGAAGGGATGCGATATTGCACTCAGTTCTGAAGTCGCAAAGACGGTCCTCGTTGAGAGATGTAGATGAAAATTGGTCTCATAGGCAACCCGAATGTGGGGAAATCCCTGATATTTTCACAGCTGACCGGTATCGGAGTTGAGATCAGCAATTATCCCGGTACAACGGTTGACCTGATGTCGGGGACTATCTGTCACCAGCGCCGACAGATTGAGGTGGTTGATCTCCCTGGCATCTACTCACTTGATGGTACAGGATCGGAGGAGACTCTGGTACGGGAACTGGTTACCGGGCATGAGTTTGATCTGTATCTTGTGGTGCTGGATGCAACCCGGCTGGAACGAAACCTGTATCTTCTGCTTCAGGTTCTCGAATTTGGAGTGCCGGTCCTGGTTATTCTCAATATACTAGATGAAGCAGACAAAACCGGGATTCTGATTGATGCAGGTCTCCTTGCAGAGCTCACCGGGGTGCCGATAATCGGGACTGCAGCCCCTCTTGGCCGTAATATTGATCAGATCATTCCTCAGGCCCTGGTTGGGGGGAGATCCGGATCCTACCCGGTTGCATATGATAAGCATATCGAAGCGGCTATCCGAAGTCTTGGACGGCTGACTGGTGCAGACCGGTCTTCTGTACTGCTTGCACTTCAGGGTTTGGGATCAGATTCTGCTCTGCTTGAGTCAGCAGCCACCATTGTTCCTGAAATAATCGAAGAACACCATATGACTCCTCATCAACTGATTGCAGCGAACCGGCATCATGCTGCATCACGACTTGCAGGTCAGGTGGTCTCATCAGGAAAGACTGAGATAAAACGGGATCCAGACTTTTATTTGACTCGTGCGTTTCCCGGTATACCCATTATGATCTGTGTTCTGGCGGTAATGCTCGGAACAGTGTTTCTGGTCGGCTCTTCTCTTGAAGAGATTATTGTGACCTTTTTTGATCACACTATCGTTAATCCTATCAGGATAGCAGGGTATTCTCCAATCCTGACTGAAGTTCTCCTTTCGCTTGCGATAGCGATACAGGCCGGACTAGGGATTGCTTTTCCGTTTGTCTTCACCTTTTACCTGCTCATCTCTCTGGTTGAAGATTCAGGGTATATGACCCGAATAGCATTTCTTTCTGATAGGATTATGCATCGGTTCGGCCTGCATGGACAGGCTATCATTCCGATGGTCCTTGGTCTTGGGTGTAATGTTCCTGCGATTATGGGAATTCGTCAACTGGGAACCCGTCGGGAACGAATCATCGCTGCATTTCTTATAACTATGGTTCCCTGTTCTGCACGGACGGTTATCATCGCCGGTATTGTTGCAACTTTTGTTGGCATTGGAGCTGCATTTTCGTTGTATCTTATCGTTTTTGTAGTACTTGTCATCACTGGTGTTGCACTTTCCCGGTTAACTCCCGGCATTCAGCTGGGCATGGTTCTTGAACTGCCTCCTCTTCGGTATCCAAGACCCGGGCAGGTTCTTGCCAGATCCTGGCTACATATCAGGGAGTTTCTATGGATTGCCATGCCGCTGCTGATTGTAAGTAGTGTTATCCTTGGTCTTCTCGGGTACTGTGGCATAACCCATCTTTTTCAGAATGCCGTTGCCCCGTTCATGGAACAGGCGCTTGGTCTTCCCGGTTTTGCATCAACCGCTCTGCTCTTTGGGATTCTTCGAAAGGAGATGGCCTTTGAGACGCTTGTGGTCCTTGCCGGGACTGCTGACCTTCCTCAAGTGATGTCTGGTCTGCAACTGTATACCTTTGCCCTGGTCAGTACCCTTTTCGTCCCCTGTATCTCAACGATAGCAGTTCTATCCCGTGAGATGGGATGGCGGATTGCTCTTCTGATATCCATGTATACTCTGGTTACCGGACTTTTTGCCGGTCTTCTCCTTCATCTAGTTGCCGGGTAAATAGGTTCACCACTGGTTTTATCGAAGTCTCTTTCTCCCTCCCCTTCTCACTATGATCATGAACCGGTGGAAGTGTATTGTGGGCGGGGTTCTCCTGGATAGTGGAGATCTGTATGATGTACAGAATCCGTATACTGGCATGGTTACTGCACAAGTGTGCCGTGCCGGACGTAATGAGATAAACGCCGCTCTTAATGCCGCTATACGGGGAGCTTCACAGGTTGCATTCCTACCGGCATATGAGCGCGCTGCCATCCTGCACCGTCTTGCTGTACTGATGGAAGAGAAGAGGGATGAATTCATCAACCTTCTCATTTTAGAAGGGGGAAAACCTCTTCGTAATGCTAAAGGTGAAGTATCCCGTGCTATTGAGACGATTCGGATCTCTGCAGAAGAAGCGGTACGAATTGGCGGGGATGTTATCCCTCTTGATCGGACAGGAGCTGGTGAAGGGAGAGTTGGGATAGTTCAGAGATTCCCGGTAGGCATTGTGGTCGGCATCACTCCGTTTAACTTTCCTCTCAATCTCGGGTGCCATAAACTCGGGCCCGCTGTTGCATCAGGAAATGCAATAATTCTCAAACCAGCCTCTACAACTCCTCTCTCTTCTCTCCTCCTTGGAAGACTCCTGGTAGATGCCGGCTATCCTCCTGAGGCAGTCAGCATTCTTCCGTGCAGGTCAGAAGATGCTGAGGTATTGGCATGTGATCCCAGAGTCGGGTGTATCTCGTTTACCGGCTCTCCTGCTGTCGGATGGCACCTGCGTTCTGGTGCTTCCTGTGGCAGAGTAACTCTTGAACTTGGTGGAAATGGGGCTGTTATCGTACATGAAGATGCTGATCCTGCATTAGCTGCTGCACGTATTGTCGAGGGCGGGTTCTCTCAGGCCGGACAGGTTTGTATATCTGTTCAACGTGTTTTTGCTCACCGACCTGTATTTGATCGTCTCCTCACTCTGATTACTGAATATACACTGAAGGTGTCTGTAGGAGATCCTCGGGATCCTGTCACCATGCTTGGTCCGATGATATCTGAAGAGGCCGCACAGACTGCCTGTAGCCGTGTTCATGATGCTGTGGCCAGCGGATCTACCTTGATATGCGGGGGGTCACGACAAGGGAGCCTGATGATGCCGACGGTCCTTATCAATACGTCACCTGAAATGGAAGTTAATTGCACCGAAATATTCGCACCTGTTCTCACTGTTACGCCCTATGACACCTTTGATGAGGCGATTAGGTATGTGAATGCTTCCCGGTATGGTCTTCAGGCTGGTGTCTATACACAAGACATTAGTCGTGCACGGTATGCCTTCACCAGGCTTTGTGTCGGGGCAGTGATCATCAATGACATCCCAACGTTCAGGGTGGACCAGATGCCGTATGGCGGGGTAAAGGGATCCGGGATCGGCAGAGAAGGTCCACGGTATGCAATTGAAGAGATGACAGAACCGAGAATGATGGTGCTTTTAGATAAGCCGCCCTGATTTTATCTGAATGGTCAGCGGATCTGATCAGAGGACATAAATGTTGTGATTACACACGGTACTATCAGTATCAGCCTTTGAGATCTTCACCAGTGCTTTGATTTGGTATCAAAGAGATGAGGTGGATTTTCATGCATGCAAAGAATAATTATCGCAGAGATCAGTATGAGTAATTCAGGAGAGGCATGAAAGTTGGAAGAAATGGAATCGTGGCGATCACCTTCTTAATCGTATTTGGCATGCTCTTTCTGGTTACTCTTGTGAACTCTGGATTTCAACCTGATCTAAAAGGGATTCTGGTAGTTGTCTATTATTCTGTCTGGGCAGCAGCTTTTGCATTTATTATTGTAACTTTTATTATCCCTTATATCCAGGAATACCAGAAGAACAGGAGGACTGAAAAACCTCAGTCGCGCTCCTCATCAGGAATAGTACATACTAAACCTCCTGTCAGATCAGCTCATGAGGGGCTACCTCTCCGCGAGCGGATAACCGAGTATGTTGCAGAACGCAGACGTGAAGATGGTCTTCCGGTTCCTCAGCCACTGCGCCCCTCACGAACACCTTCATCCCCTGCAGGGGGAAGATCCGGATCAGGATCCTTTCAGACTCCTCCAGCTCATAATCTCGGAGCCACTTCAGCATTCACCCCGGGAGCATCAGAATCATTCTCTGATGGTGGACATAGTGCCGGAGATCTTCCTCTGCCTGATGACTTTGGGTCGAATTTTGATGACTCAATGGATGACGATCATATACATGATTCCAGCACCGGAGTAGGGAGCATTCATAGTGATGGGAGTCTTCCAGGCCTTGATGACGATGTACTCCCGGGCATTGAGGACTTTGGTGGAGATGATGATCTGTTCTCAGGATCCGGGGATGAACCCTCCCTTCCCGCCGGTTTGTCAGATCCGGGTTCATCCTTTGACATGATTCCTCAGGCAGATCTTGATGTATCAGGTGATAGCGGTTTGCCAGATTTTGACGGAGATCTGGATGCTGGTATGGCTGAATCAGATCTTATGGATGATCAGGATGTATTTGGGCTGTCTGGAGATGATGACCTTATGGCAACTCCGGATCCCTCTGGGCCAGATACAACCATCCACACGGGGGGTCTGTCAGATGATGGTCTTCCGGATCTTGATGGTTCGTTCGACTCTGATATCAGCGAGTCTGATTTTTCAGGTGATGAAGATCTGGATGATATCGAGTTCATGGATCTCGAGCCAGATGAGCCTCCAAAAACAAAAAATAAGTAATTTTTGTATCTCGTATATACCTTTTGTTTAATCCAACTCTGACTTTTGTTGGAGGCACTTTTTATCGTTCATCGGAAACCATCTAAAGATCGCATGTCAACGGGTAGAGATGAAGTATAATCTTATTCTATTTCTCATCTGTCTTGGGTTGCTCACCATTACGCTCCCATCAGCTTCTGCCGTCAAAGTTGTTCCAAATCTTTCGATATCTCAAATAGAAGCCCCTGTTGTTGCGTATCCTGGTTATCCATATCAGGCTTCTGCAATCGTTGTGAATGCAGGAGATGGGGTGTCCGGTATTATTACTGTGGGTTTTTATCTTTCCCAGGATGACAAACTTACCTACGGAGATATTCCTGTCGGGGTGATGGATAATGATCCGGTGTATCCCGGCGAGAGTGTTAAACTCGAAGTCATTGACACGATGCCTCAAAACCTCACCCCTGGATCGTATCGTTTGTATGCGGTTCTTGAGGATCATACCGGACGTCCTATTGATCCTGAAAATGTTCTTGCCAGATTAGCTGACCCAGTACAGGTAGAATATAGGGAATTTCCTGACTCAGCCCAGTTTAGAAAGGATGCTGCAGAGTATATCTTCGCCATGACCAACGAAGCGAGGAGTACAGCAGGTGTCTCATCTCTGAGCTGGGATGAGGATCTCGCTAATCTGGCGAGTGCTTATTCTGAACGGATGGGCAAGGGAAAGTTTTTTTCCCATATAGATCCGGATGGAAATGGTGCTGCCGAACGGGCAATTGCGTATGGATATCCTACTGTTAAAAAAATTGATGATGTCATTAGGACTGGTATGGCTGAGAATATTGCGTATATGAGTACCGGAAATGTACGTAGCTCAGGGTATGTTGACCCGACTGATCCCCGGTCGGTTTCAGAAGCAATAATGCGGGGATGGATGCAGAGTCCGGGGCACCGGGCCAATATTCTTGATCCGCTTTTTGATAGGATTGGCGTGGGGCTCAGCTGGAATGGTGAGTACTGGTATGCAACTCAGGAGTTCTTCTGACTTCTTTTTTTTACGTGTAGAGAAGCATCTAAATAGTTCGGACGTGCGTATCTAATTATCAAACACTGTGTGAATATCCGTTCGTGATTATCTATGAGTCTCTCCAATTCAGCGTTTTCAGGAAATTCTTTGTTCCCGCCTGGATCTCTCATTTTTTTAGCAGAAATAGAAGAAAAATTGATTATTACCGGCTCCTCTCCAGATCCCATCAAATCTGATTGTGATCCAATCTTCCTTGAAAATTTTACTTCTCTTTCAGATATTTCAACTATTCGGACCGTTATTGAAAAAGCATCTGAACCGGGAAGTACTTCTACCGGTTTTATCCCCTGTTTCAGCGAATCTGGTATACATACCGGTCCAACAGAAAGGGACGAATTTTCAGGTGAATCTCTGCATCCTGATATCCACACTGGCTTTGTTCAGATTACGGTGAGCAGGCTTTCAGATAAGAGTCTGGTTCTTCTTGTAGGGATGGTTCAGGAGACACCAATTCCTGAAATATGTGAGAGGGATACAAATAAGATGGAGCTCATGAATTCAGCTCTTCTGCAGACTCCAGATATGATCTCAATCCATGATGACGGGTTTGCATTCCTCTCAGTTACCTTATCTTCGTTATCAGCCATCGGCTTATCACCGGATCATCTGATCGGAACCGGACTTATCGATTATATCTATCCTGAAGACAAAGCCAGGGTTAAGGCGGCCTGTGAACCACTATTTGCAATTTCCGGAACAGAGTTGATCAGATATCGATTTCGAAACGGTCAGGGATGGTACATATGGGTTGAATCGTACTTCAGAACCATCACTTCCGGAGATGGGATCATCACATTGCTGGCTTCTACCCGTGATGTTGATCATATTTTAAGATCTTATCAGTCAGTCAGGCTGGCTAATGAGAAACTGGATCATCTGCTAAGAAATACTCGTCATGATATCCTGAATCAGGTTACCGGGATGCTTGGCTATCTTGAGCTCCTGACTGAGATGGTTGAGGGCCATGTCGCAGAATTTATAAAAAAAGAGCAGATTATTGGTGAACGGATTAAGGAGCTCTCTGATATGACCCGGGATTATCAGGGATTTGGGATTAATCCGATAGGGTTTATTGAACTTGGACCAGTTATTCATAAAGTGCTGACAAAACCTGACTTCAGGGATAAAATTTCTGCAGAATGGTCAAAAGCCTCTTTTACTGGTGTTCAGATTTATGCAGACCGGATGCTTGATTTTGTCTTTGTAACCCTGATTCAGAATAGTATCCAGTATGGTGCAGCAGATGTACAGGTCAGAATATCGAATACAATCAGGGATACTGATCTTATTATCATCTATGAGGATAACGGGCCCGGGATTCCCACCGAACAAAAAGAAATGATATTTGCGAGAACCTATCCTGGTCGGAAAAGTTATGGTCTGTTTTTTGTTACTGAGATTCTTGGGATCACAGGAATCTCAATCCGGGAGACCGGGACACCCGCTTTAGGTGCCAGATTTGAGATTGTGGTGCATAAGGATGGCTACCGGTTTGAATCTGATACTCCCTCATGATCTGAGCAACCCGATGTGTATCTCTCTATGACCTGATAGAATCCAGGCCGGGGAGACTCAACAGGTGATGAAACTGGTTGAGTGTATACCTTGGTTTTATTTCGGGAATATCTACTCCGATCCAGTCTCCATATTTTGCAAAGACGGTTGTCATACCCAGTTCAATGCCCGGTGCCATCTCCCGTCTGAGTGAATCCCCAACAATCCAAGATTGTTCTGCTTTTACTTCGAGGGCTTCTAGTGCCATGTGAAAGGGTTTATGGTCCGGCTTTCGTCTGCCTGCAATATCCTGAGTTATCAGGACCGGGAAAAAGTTTGATATTTTCAATTTATCCATTCTTTTTTTTGCATGGCTCCAGTCGGCGTCGGTAACTACGGCTATTGGGATTGCTGCCTGGGTGATAAACTCAAGAGTTTCTTTTACATGCGGGTACAGAGAGAGGGCATCGAGTTTGACCTGTTCGTAGGTCTCTTTGGCAATATGTTCGAGGTCTGGGTTATTCATTCCCAGATCCTTAAAATAATCTGATATATGAGCGGTATCTTCAAAGTTGTGGACTGGGCGAAGAAAGTATCTGAAGAGATCATCTGCTGATCCAGAACCGGTTACTCTGATAACTGCCTGACAAGCCGTCTGTTTCGCGTCTACAAATGTACAGAGCGTGTTATCAAGATCAAAGAGAATGGCGTGAGGAAGGTTTTCGGCCGACATATCAGGCATAGCGTAAGCAGGATTAGGGTTCATGGTTCATATGGTTGCTGCTCAGGAGGAGTCAGTCTTTGGTTGTTGAACCAACTCTTTGATTAAGTCAAAAGAGAGATTATTCTGTATATCCTTCTCTATGGAGCCATAATGCAGGACGGTCAGGTTGTTCTTCGTCAGGATGTTACCGTATCGCTAGATCAGGATATGATTGATCTCCTGGTCGAGGTCGCAGATACACGGGGACTCATCCTCTCGGCAGTGCTGAGAACCATTATCAGTAAATTTTGTAGTGCATACCAATCAGGAACAGACTGGCTGGTGTCACCATCAGGGACCGGATCTGCTGTTGCTGATTCTGGACTATCAGGTGATGAGAGAGATGATCTGATCCATGAAATTCTGGGTCGAATCGCTCGTCATGATGAGATGTTCTCCGGGTTGCAGGAACGAATAGCCCTTTTAGAATCGAGTCAGGGGATAACGCACAGTATGGTACCTGGAATTTCTGTCTCTCCGGCAGTTTCTCCTGCCAGTCTGACGACGGTTCTTCCCTCAGGTCAAAGTCTCATCGCAGAGGTGGTCGATAGTGAGTCACCGGTGAGAGGAGTTTTTTCTGAAGATGCTCTGGTGAAGGTTCGCCAACCAGTTCAACCCATTATAACCTCGGTTGATGTTTCAACGGTTGGGAAGATTGAACCTGATAAGGATTATTCGCAGACTGAAGCTGCAACACTGCTGAAACTTTCCTCATCTACGCTCCGGAATTATGCTAAATCCAACAAGATTACTTCACATAAAATCGGGCGTTACACGGTATTTAAAGGGAGAGATCTGATCAGGTATCTGAGTTCGATCAGATAATCAGTCAGAGCGGGGGGAGGATGCGTATAGGATATCTGATAAAACTGGTTTGTATTCTTGCTGTACTAATACTCCTGGTATCCATTATAGCAGAGGCTTCGTATAACCGCCATTCTTCTTCATTGTTAATTCCGACGAAATACCGGTTTATGCTTAATGAGATGGCTGGCCCGAACAGTACTCCGCTGGTCGTCGCTTCTGCTCCACCGACAAGTCCGGTTCGTGTTGGCCCAGTGGTCACCAGGATTCCGGAACCTGTTTCTACCCGGGTGAGTTATGCCGCGACTCAGTCAGGAACCCCTTTTGTGGGTGATGATGAAACTGCGCCTTTGGGTTCCCCTGTTCCTTTTCAGTTTCCGTACAGTGATGATGACTCACTGGGTGTGGGTTCTGTCCAGACCAATTTTGACGTGTATATTGAAGAACCCGGGAGAATAATCGAAAATCGGGAGAAATACTCAGCACGTGGTCTGTTTGATTTTCATGCGTTTCATGAGTACACCGGATAGGTCCGAAGCCTATAGGTATAAATCAGGGAAGAGGTAACGTAGTAGAGCCAGGGCCTATGGTCTAGTTGGTTATGACACCGCCTTTACACGGCGGAGGTCGCCGGTTCGAATCCGGCTGGGCCCATAATCTTTTTGCTCGTTGTTAGTAAATATTTCAACTTCTGGGCTAAATCTCCCAGTTTTCTTTTAAGGTGACATTTATTGATTCAAGATTATACGGATCTATGGTTATACAATTCCTGGTAATGGCCTAAATTATAACTGGATATGGTGACATCCCACATTCAGCAGATCTTAAATCAGCCATAGAATTTTTCGTACTCGGGACCAAGTATTTTCAATATTTTATTGAGTTCGTCATTCATATGACATACAACAGTCCTCAGTTTCACATCAAATCTGAAAACACACGATT
>DATMXW010000055.1:0-8029 GCA_035561295.1 Methanospirillum sp.
TTTGGGTTGACTTTCCTAAAGGCTCACGATTTCCTTGCCCCGAATGTAACAATTTAGATTGTGAGGTTCATGATACTACAACCAAAACCTGGCGTCATTTAGACTTTTTTGAACACCAAACGTTCCTTCATGGAAGAATTCCACGAATAATCTGCCCAAATTGTGGGGTCCGACAGGCCAAGGTTCCATGGGCTAGAGAAAGAAGTGGTTTCACTCTATTGATGGAGGCGTTAATTGTCTTTTTTGCTCAAACAATGCAGATTTCTCAAATATCTAAAAAGTTACATATAAAAGATAAGCGAATCTGGCGAATAGTAGCACATTATGTTGAAGATGCAATAAAGAATGCAGATTTCTCAAATATTTCATCCGTTGGGGTAGATGAAACCTCACGTCGGAAAGGTCATGAATATATTACTGTTTTTGCTGACATCCATACCGGTCGCATTGTCTTCATTTGTAAAGGAAAAGATGCCTCTACATTAACTTCTTTTTCCGATGCTTTAAAAGAACATAATGGAAATCCAGAACAGATTAAAGATATCTGTTGTGACATGTCTCCCGCATTTATCAAAGGAATCACAGAGCAATTTCCATTAGCATCTATAATTTTTGATAGATTTCACATTATGAAATTGGTTAATGAAGCAGTTGATGAAGTGAGAAGATTGGAACAATTATTGAACCGAGTCTTAAAAAATACACGATATATCTGGCTAAAGAATCCATCATCTCTGACAAAAAAACAATTGACAGAATTAGGAGGATTGAAGGATATGAATTTGAATACTGTAAGGGCCTATAATATTAAAATAAGTCTTCAGGAGTTCTGGAAATTTGAAAATAGAGAAGCAGCAGAGGCATATTTCAAAAAATGGTACTATTGGGCAACTCACAGTAAACTCCCAGCCATAGTCAAGGCAGCGAAAAGTCTTAAAAAACATTGGGATGGGATTATTTCATATTTTAATGACCGATATTCCAATGGATTACTTGAAGGATTGAATAGTATGATTCAGTCACTGAAAGCAAATGCTAGGGGATATCGGAACGATGAAAATTTTATGACTATGATATACCTTCGACATGGTCAGTTGAAACTTAACTTACCCACTTGAAACGACGAAGAGCCTTTTACAAATTCATCGTTCTGAAGTGGCAGGGCTCAAGCAATTGTTGTGTGCACTAACAAGATTACCATTGGAAATATACCCCTGGTTTGGTATTGATAGTCCTTCAAAAAAGATCTCCAACGAATATTCGTTGATAGAATGCGAGGGAAGGGATTTGAACCCTCGAACGTCTGCACGACTAGGCCCTGAACCTAGCTCCTTTGACCTGGCTCGGATACCCTCGCACGAAATGATTGCCAATACATTGGCTTGGAAAGCACAAGGTGATCCTCGCGCTATTACAGGTTATCACTTCACCATATTATAGTTATGGACAATGAAACAAAAATAATCTGAAAGGACTCGTATAATGGAAGGGTGAGGAGTTACTGCCCTTCCTGGTACCGCTGAAGTTCTCTCTCGCGCAGTTCTGACCTGCGTATCTTTCCGGAGAGGGTCTTTGGCAGTTCTTCGACAAATTCTATCGTCCGGGGATACTTATAGGGGGCAGTAACCCGTTTCACATGCTTCTGAATCTCCTTGACCAGTTGCTCAGAGGGTTCATATCCTGGTTTGAGCACAATAAATGCTTTAACCATCACCCCCCTGAGAGGATCCGGAGATCCAACAACCGCCGACTCCTGCACGGCAGGATGCTCCTGAAGTGCACTCTCCACCTCAAACGGTCCTATCCGGTACCCCGAACTCTTGATAACATCGTCATCTCGGCCTACAAACCAGAAATATCCATCTGTGTCCATGTAGGCTTTATCACCGGTATAATAAAACCCGTTATGGAATGATTCTGCATTCGCCTCCTCATTCTCAAGGTACTCAGTAAAGAGCCCTACCGGCCTCGGATTTAGACTAATCGCAATTCGGCCTTCAGTGCCTGGTTCAACAGGTCTTCCATCGTCATCATGGAGTTCAGTATGCCAGATCGGGGACGGTCTCCCCATCGACCCAGGCTTATGATCCATGCACGGGAATGTTGCTACACAGGCGCAGGTCTCACTCTGCCCGTATCCTTCATAGATGGCAAGCCCGGTCTCTTCCTTCCAGATTCGAATGACTTCAGGATTGAGTGGCTCTCCAGCTGAGGTGCAGTGGCGGAGCGAACGGAGATCGTACTTTGCCAGGTCTGCGATGATGAGCATCCGGTAAATGGTTGGCGGGCAGCAAAAGGTGGTTATCTCGTACTTCTCGATAAGCGGGAGGAGTTCGGTAGCTTTGAACTTTCCCCTCGCATCGTATACAAAGATACAGGCACCTTCGATCCACTGACCAAAGATCTTCCCCCATGCACACTTTGCCCATCCGGTATCAGACGAAGTAAAATGGAGATCATTACTCCGAAGATCCTGCCAGAATCTGGCAGTAATGATGTGGCCAAGTGGGTACGAATGATTGTGGAGCACCATCTTTGGCTCACCAGTGGTTCCAGAGGTGAAATAGATCAGCATCGGATCAGATGAGTGCGTCTTCTGAGCGAACGGCATGCTGATAGAGTGACGTGAAACCGGGGCAGGATAATAGAGTTCGTACTGGTAACTGATCCAGTTCGGAAGTTCCCCATCAATCAGCATCCTTTGTTTGAGCGAGGGACAGAACCGGCAGATCTTCTCAACCTTGTCGGCATTTTCCATATCGGTGATCAGCATGCTGAATTTACCGGCATTGACCCGGTACTGGAGATCCTTGGGGGTCAGCATGGTGGGTGATGGACAGACAACTGCACCAAGTTTGATCAGCGCAATGACAAAGATCCACCATTCAGGAACCCGGTGAAGCATCAACATCACCCTGTCCCCTTTCTTGATCCCGTATTTCAGGAGAATGTTAGCCGCTTCGACAGAATGATTTCTCAGATCCCGAAACGTATACTTCTTCTCAAGACCTGCCTGGTTCACCCAGATCATGGCAAGTTTATTCCGATCAGTCTCTGCCCATTGATCGACAACATCAAATCCGAAATTGTAATATTCCGGAACTTCTATCGAGAAATCATGGGTCGCCTCTTCGTACGAGGTCATGCGGTGAGCAATCTCCGGCTTCATGAATAATAGAGTTTGGGGCTATGGAGTTATGATACTTTCAGAATCTCATCTCCAATGATCTGGCATCACTGCCAGAACCGGTGTGTTTTAATAAATGTACGCTCAGCCTTGAGAATCTCCCGATACAGGGCATCACCATCGGTCCAGGTTGCAAGAATCCGGGAAGCGGTGTCAGGGCCAACCCCCTTGGCTGAGAGGATCAGTACCGCTTTTTTACCACTCGATAGCACGATATTTGCATTTTTTATCAGCCTACGCTCAATCTCTTTCTCTTCCTTGGTCTTAATTTTCTTATTTGCCATCCCATACTGCTCTTCTTCATACGGTTTGAGAGCTGCAATCAGCCGGGCACCACAATTCCCACAGGTGGGATTATCTGGCACCCGATTTACCATCGTCCTGACCTTCCACTTCCTACAGTTCATGCAGGCAAGAATGACCGCCTGGTTCGAGATACGATGCCTAATAGTGGCCAGAACTGCCTGATCCGCGGTAGGGGGCGGAATCTGATCGCGGGAAGAAAAGATGCCTGATGCCCCTATCAGACTTGGTGCAGTGATCTCAACCTGGATCTCTCCCAAATGAATCGCAGAAATGATCTCCCTGGCATGATCAACATCCATGTACCGGGTAAAGAGTTCACGATACGCCTCACGCTGGATAGCAGGCAACGCAAGGAGTTCACTTAATCGGTGCATACTCAGTCGTTCATAGTCTGCATCAGGATCGATGGCACCAAATTTTTTTGATATCTGCACCAGTTTCCACTTAAATAATGAGGTACGTTTAAGCGCAAGTTCAAGAATTACCTTAATATGATCCGGATTGAGGCCCTGAATAATCTCGAGGAGATCGAGGGCGCCTACCTCCCGGGGCAGACGAAGGAGAATCCGGTATGCATCCAGTTCTATACCTACGGTAGTGCCCCATCGGGCTGAGACAAGAATTGAAATTACCCTCCCAAATGCCTCATTAGTCTGGTGCCCGGCGCAGAGATTAATCACTACACCTTCTGGAATCTGTTCAAGGGTGACCCGGTGGTCTGTCGGTATGACACCCCCGCTCATCTCAATAGATTCAAGGTATCCAGCCGCATACCTGCAGATGGAGGGATCATCAGAATACCGGGAGAAATCCCGGTTTCTGCGTAGAGCACCAACCTCACGCGATACCGCGAAGGGGACTGGAATCTGCTCGCCTTCCCACGAGGGGACCTCACCCTCAGCACTTTTTGCCGGCTCGACAGTAACCCGGCCTTCTTCCATCTCGAGCACCCGCCAAAGGTACCCCCGGGCAATAAAGACCGCCCCGGTGTGGAGATAGGTGACTACGAACGATTCATCAAGAGACCCGACCGTTTTTCTGGAAACCATATCATAGATCGGAAATTTTCGCTCATCAGGTATCATCGAGAGGTTTCCGGCAAGATAGCGGCGTGCTCTTCCGGTTGTGATAATGCGGGTTCCATCACGACGGATAATATAGTGCTCTTCCAGTTGTGAGAGGATCTCAGGTATGATCACGGTAGCATCCTGGCAGATGACTGATCCTGAGAGAATTGCCCGGATATCCCGTTCATCAATCTCACCGTATTCAACCAGGATTCCGGCGATCTGATTTGCAATCACGTCACCGGCAGCATAGGGGGGTACTATCAGCTCAACGTCTCCAGCTATCGCACGCCGTGTTATCACCAGTGATTCGGCTAGATCATCAAAACCCCCTGAAAGGATCGTCCCATGTGAGATCCTCCCTATTCGATGCCCGGCCCGACCAACCCGCTGAATGAGTCTACTCACCTCACGGGGTGATCCATACTGGATCACATGATCCACATGCCCGATATCAATTCCAAGCTCCATGGATGAAGTACATATCAGAGCACGGATCTCTCCATTTTTAAATCGATCTTCAGCCTCTATCCTGACCTCCCAGGAGAGCGAACCGTGATGAACATCCACCCCTCCATCTTTGATCAGCTCATGCCCCAGCGATTCTGCTGCAGCCCGGGTGTTTACAAAAATAAGTGTGGGAGGGCCGGTTCTGATATATGATCGTATCGTCTTCACCTGATCTTCAAACCGATCACCCGTCATCTCTACTGATATTGCAAGTGATTTGGTTACCGGGACTTCAATTATCGAGAATGGACGCGTTCCAGTCAGAAAGCCTGCAATTTCTTCAGGATTTCCTACCGTTGCAGAGAGGCCGATACGCTGGAACTCTCCGGCATATCTGACCAGCCGTTCAAGAGCGATACTCATCTGGGCACCACGTTTTGTCCCGGCAAGGTCATGGATCTCATCGATGATCACAAACCTGATCTGGCGTAGATGTTCACGAAGACGGCGCCCCATAAAGATAGCCTGCAGGGTCTCCGGAGTGGTCACCAGGAGATCAGGCGGATTTAGTGTTTGCTTTCGTCGTTCTGACTGCGAGGTATCCCCATGCCTGACCCCTATTGTGAGACCAAGGCGGATACACCACCACTCCATCCTGATGAGAATATCCCGGTTTAATGACCTGAGCGGCGTGATGTACAGGGTTGTAAACCCTTTTCCTAAGCCGGTGCATCCGGCCAGCATCATCTGATTAAAGACCGGAATCATGGCACTTTCTGTCTTTCCGGTTCCGGTAGGGGCGATGAGAAGAAGATGTTCCCCGGTTAGTACCTTGGGGATCGCGCGTTCCTGTACTTCAGAGAGATCATCAAAGCCACGTTCCCTGATACAGTCAGCAATGCGGGGATCAAGTACAGGAGTTGTTGTCATGACGAATCAGTGAGAGGAGGTCACCCCCATATGTGCCGTCAGTAAGGAGGCACTCAGCAGTTTGCGTGTTGATTGATCTGGAGAGGGGGGAAAACGGGGTTCTGAACGTTTTTTCGATCCCATACCCAGAAAGTTCATTAAAGGCCGGAACCAGGAGAACCCGTGTTGATTGCTCTTGGACAGGATGTGTATCAAATATCATACTATCCAGTTCAGCCAGGACATAACACGGTGCCCTGAGTGCGATTCCCACTTCATCAGGAAGAGATATAACCGGATGATGATGCCCGGCAATGATGAGCCGGCCGGCCAGGGAGGGATGGGGCTTTGTATGACCATGCATAAATCCGATCTCATCAATGACATCACCCTCTTTCTTCAAAAGTTCCTCTTCCTGTAAAAAATCTTCAATACCGGGATCGTGATTTCCCGGAGAGATCCGCAGTGATGTAAGTTTTCGGAGGGATGAGAAGAGTTCAGGAAGTTCACGAAATTCCTGCCATGAAGTTCCCGGAACCCGGTGTTTGACATCTCCAAGAAGGATGATCATATCAGGCGCGGTGTCTTTGACCAGGTGGACGACACGTGAGATCCGCTCCTGACCCCGGCTCTGCAGGTGGATTCCATGGAGTCTGAGATCTGATTCGATACCCATATGGATGTCGGCTATGACCAGAAGCCGGTGTTCATCATCAATCAAAAGTCCCGGACCCTGATCACAGTAACTGATCTCCATCGTTAGAGGATTTTTACATATCCTGAAGATGGCTGGTAAATTTCATCCTCAGCAATGAGTGCCCTGAGAGTATCCATAAAAAGGGGTTCGGCCAGTCCGGCTGCCTTACTAAAGCCACTGAGATCCTGAACTGATATTCCTTTTGGCCCCGAGTGCTCCCGCATCAGTTCAAGAATCAGTTCTGCAGGATTTTCAATGCTGTCAGGGGACTGCTCTTCAGAAACAGACTGATCCCTAACCTGCAGTAATGCTTTCTCAACAACACCGGCAAGCACCTGTAGCTGACGTTTACTGGTTTTATATCGTGAGACCGCCCGACGCTCCTCTTCGGTCCCAACTGTTCCATCAAGAAGAAGTGAGAGTCGTTCAAGTCTTGAGAGGGTCTGATCTGCTGTCCGCAGGATCCATCTGTCTCGTGATTCCCGATCTGATATATGTATAGACTCCAGTGCCAGCCTGAACCGTGACTCCCCGGGACTTGGTTCAGGTTCAACACGGGCAGTAATAGAAACAAATTCCGGAGGAGTCAGAGTTTCAATAATATTCATATATGCAGGAGACCGTGAACGAAACGAGACCAGAAGTACCCCGGTGGGATCGGCAAGCCGTATCAGTCCGGAACCACGCTCTCCCCGGTTAATCTCAGTAACCACTCCACAACAATAGAGATGCGACATTCGGGCACCTGAGGGGGTAATTATTTCGGTCTGTTTCGTGTCTTTAGACTTCCCGACAATATCAGTCTGTTGGAGCTCCAGAGCAAAGACTCTGCAATAGGGGATGAGAGGTGATGAAGGTGAATCAATTTCACTCATGGATATCTTATATTGAAGAGAAGAGAGAGATTTTCAAATTTCGATTCATTATCCTCATTCATATCGCCTCTCAGGGTTAGATATCTTGGGGAGACAGTGATCATAACTGGTGCAAGCGGTATAATCATAAGGTTTTGTTACGTCTGCATTCTATCTGGCTCCTGAAAATGACAGTGTCTAAATCTCATGCAATGAAATACACCGTTTTTATACAATTTAATAGGACTGCAGGAATTGTTTACGTAACTCTTGGGATAATCAACTGAAAAGTAACTCTCTTTTTGGACTGTCTCGAATAACTCGAATCGTCATAGATCGTGGAACTGGAATAATGGTATATTTCCGAAAGAATCGGTTGGGTCGCGATAAATTATTTTACTCTTTCGACTCATGAGAGAGGGAATCAGATAGAAATTTGATGTTGTTAGAAAGATCTCCCAGTTCACTCACTTTGAATGAAGAAAACAACAATGGATATACTAATTTACCTAATTCGAATCTGTAATTAGTCACATAAAAATCATCCCATGGTGAGATA
>DATMXW010000056.1:0-27540 GCA_035561295.1 Methanospirillum sp.
TTCGTGATACCAGCTTTCAGCTAGATCACAACCGAAATTACTGCTTATTATATATGATCTTATTCTCCCATAGAGGTCCCCGATTTCCATATCACCCATAACCCCCCAAAAAACCAAATATTATCAAGACTTATAATATGAACAATGCCCAGCGAAAGGCTGTCAATACTTTTAGAAGTGTAGGTCGGCGGAGTTCTTGGCGATTTAGCGAAGGTCGAGAACTCCCTGTTTGGTGTAGATTCAGCAGCCGGAACTACCCAAAAAAATTTAAAATCTATTATTAACGCCCTTTCCGGGTTTGGTTCAAGTGTTTCAGGCGAAGCCAGTAAAGCTAACTCCTCATTAAAAGGCCTTGGCGATGCTGCCGGAACAGCCGGGAAGGATCTCAAATCACTTGGGTCAGGAATCAATTTTGGTAATCAGATTTCTGCCGAATCTAATACTGCAATATCTGCGCTAGAAAAACTGGTTAAACAATACGAAAAAGTTCAGAAAGCAAGTGCCCTGTCTCAATCGTTTGGGACAGCTTCTTCCATAACCGGGTATGGCTCCCGTGGCTCTCTGATGCTCGGGGCCGGGCTTACCGCAGCAGCCCTTCCGGCTGAAACATTCGTAAAAGATTCGATTAGCACATATAAAGATTACGAATCCCAGATCCAGTATGTATCTTCTCTTCTTGGGAACCAGAAAGGAATCTACGAAGAGTTAGACCAAACTGCAAAAAAACTTGGTGCAGATACCCCTTTTTCTGCCATTGGTGTGGCTGAAGCAATGCAACCATTGGCTCAGGCAGGATATTCCCTCGACCAAATCAAGGAAGTTACACCAACCCTGATCAACATGGCGGTCGCGACCCGCGAACCGCTCAGCGAGATGTCTTCTACGCTGACTCAGACTCTCGCACAGTTCCAGATGCTTCCTGATCAGGCTGAGACTGTCGGGGACAAGATCGCCACCGCAGCGAATATTTCGAACACTGACGTCAGGGATATCTCTGAATCTCTTAAATATGCAGGAACAACCGCACAGGCGTTTAACAAACCCCTTGATGATATTCTCGCGGTCTTATCAACACTAGGTGATTTTGGGGTTAAAGGGTCAATGGCGGGGACAGGTATCAATGAGTTCCTTGCCAGGTTGGAAGAACCCCCTAAGGCTGCAAAAAAAGCTCTTCAAGAGTATGGAATCGCTCTTGATGCAATAAAACCCTCCACTCACTCATTCGAAGAGATCATTGAAACCCTGGTGGATTCTGGAATGGATATTGGAAGTTTTATCAAACTTCTCGGATTGGAAGCCGGACCTAAGTTTGCAGCCTTGTTCTCAACTGAAGGTCTTGATAAATATCGTGGAAAATTAAAGACCCTGCAGTCAGAGAACAAAGGTACCCTTCAAAAACTAACTGATGAACAGATGGGCACGCTTTCTAACATAATTGAAACCATCAAAGGTAATCTCCAAAACATATCTCTTTCTGTTGGTAAAAAATTCAAACCCTTATTTAGTTCTCTCAAGTCCTGGTTTGAAGAAAACAAAGATACCCTGTCTGTGTTTGCTCAAAACCTCGTCAATGGGATCATTCCAGTTATCGAAAAGGTCTTTGCAGGCCTCTCAAAGGTAATGAACTGGTTCAACAGCCTGCCAAAAGATATGCAGAGCAAGGTCGGCAGCTTGGCTGGAGTAGGAACTGCTCTAGCTGCAATTGCGGGACCAGTCCTCCTGTTGGCATCATCACCTCTTGCAGCACTTGAAGGGTTGTTTGGAATATTGCAACAACTCTCGATGATTAAGGAGTTAGATAAGAAGGCTCAGGAAATCTCCTTACTGGCAGATGCCATAAATTCTCTTTCCTCATCTGTTTCAGTAACATCAGGGTCCAAATCATCCACGAAAGCAATTGCAGAGACTATCGCAGATGATGCAGCTCTGGCAGCAATAGGAATCGGAGATGCAGGAAATGCTCTCCTATTAGCTGCTGACAAGTACGATGATGATGTAAAAAAGGTTGAAGAGAAGATCGAAAAAACCAAAACAAAACCTTCAACGAAATCGGTAAAATCTCAAGTCGTAAAAGCCGTCGAAGAAGCAACAGATACTATTGCTCCCGCTCTTTTCGCAGGTGGGCTCTATGGGGCAGATGCAATAATTGATTACGAGAAACCTGCTCCCTCCCGGCATTACTACAGTAAAGCAGATGCTGCTGCTGACACAGGAGCACTATACGGGCTCACCAATTTTGGAGCTTCCAAAAGAGGGATGGATTCTCCAGGTATGTCTCGGTTTTCAGGCCTCCCACAGTACGATGATGCAATTTCAGAGATGGAGAAATCCGAAGATAAATTGCGAACGCTCATCAGCCAAGCTGATGATGAGGTGTTTGGGCAGTTTTCCACCGGGGACGCGTCAAATCTGGCCCTTGCTGCTACACAACTTGATGATATCGGTGAGAGTGCAAAGAAGACCGGGAAATCGTTGAAGGAAGATTTCACTGCAGGGATGGATGAATGGTCAGCCAGATCATATGGTGTTCAACTTGCAGAAGAAGCTGATAAAATTGATGAGGTCGGGGAGAAAGCAGTAAAATCAACCGGAAAATTATCCCGCTTAACGAGTGGGTTATCATCCCTGCTCGGATTTGGGGGGACTGCTGCAGTTGCGGGAGATCTCGCGGCTATTGAGGTTGCAGCAGGTGGAGCTGGGGCAGAGGTTGCAACACTCGGATCATCCCTTGCAGTTTTAGGTGGGCCTGTTGGAGCTGCAGCGATTGTAGCTGTTGCCGGGGGGCTTGCAGCTTATGCTACAAATCTAGGTGATTTCAGAAACAACATTAATTCAATTCTCACCGATCTGGGATCAGCGGGAAGTAATATCTCTACTGGAAATTACGAATTAGCAGGGCGTAATTGTGCGTATGCATTCGGAAGTGGATTAGAGACCATTGGTGATCTTGCCCTCGGATTGGTTGATCCACAAACCTGGATAAAGGTTGGCGATTTCTTACAGGGTGGGATTGATGCATCTGCGGCGATGGCACGCGGACTGGGACAGGGACTTCGTGATCAAGTAGATATATTGGGTCCGATGGTTATGTCCTCTCTTAGTTCTTCTTTTCAGAATGGCATGAGTTATCTCTCTGGTGTAGGTGCGGGAATTTTAAGCACAATACAAGATGGGGCAAACCCTACCTCGATTGGAACTTGGATAATGGAACAGATCGGAAATGGTCTAAACAGTGCAAAAATATCAATATCTGGATTATGGGCAACAATTCAAGCAGCATATCAATCTGGAGATTGGTTGTCTCTTGGTGCGGATATCGGAAAAAAAATCGGGAACGGCGTTTTACAGACGTTTAAGAAGATAAACCCGATTGTGGGGCCTGCTGTTGAAAATTTAATTGGGGGATATTTGGAAGGAACTCCAGAAACAAATACTCCCTATAAAAATCCAGCAAAAACCGGTTCGCTTTCATGGGGCGGTGCCGGAGTATCAGGAAGCCCTATCACAGGATATTCTTTACCTCCCATCACATCACCCTCAACAACCTCCATCGCAGACGAGCTCATCAAACGGGGTTACTCATCAGAACTGGCAAATGATCCTGATTCTGCTAAAACCCTTGCAAAGACCCTCGGTATCGATACAACCAGTGCATCAAAAGCCTCCTCCACATTTACTATATCAGCAGAACAGAACGCAGGTGCATTAGACGAATCTACATCTGCAGTAAAAGCCCAGAAAGCAAGTATCGAGGATGTAATCTCAGCTTCACAGGATTGGGAGGATGCTTCCCGCAAAGCTGCAAAAGCGGGATATTCAGAACTTGAAGCATTGAAGGCCTGGAATAACAAAGATTCTGAAGGGGATGGATCTTCTGATGAATCCGATAAGATATCTTCTGTAAATGATGATCAGACTGAATCTACGAAAAAGAAAACCAAGTCTGTTGAAAAGGTTATAAAGTCGTTTGATGCCTCAGTCTCTAAAGACGAAGCCCTATCACAAATTCTGGATGAATTTGGTGGAAGTATTGACGCTGCAAAGAAGGCAGTTGCAGACGTTAAGATCGGGGATAAGACATACAATCTTGGAACAACCGATGGGAACCCGGTTCTGAAAGCAGCAAATGACTATACCAAAGCTTCAGAAAAGGCAGAATCTGATCTCTTAAAAGGGATTGGAGTCATCGAAAAATTTTCGTCAGGCACATCAATCCAGGATGCAATAAACAAGACAATAGACAAGTATGGGACAGATTATCAGGGGCAGATAGATGTTGGTGGGAACCTCTATAACCTTGGTAAGAAAGCAACTGGATCATATGATGCTGAAGGGATGGCTGATGAGTGGAGTTTCTACCTAAAGGGAGCCAACGACAAAGCTAAAGCCTATCTTGAAACGCTTGATAACATCTCTACCGGAGAATACTACAAATCAGGTGCGAAGAAAGGTCAGATAAAGACCAAGGAGATGTCCACTGACGAGTGGGCCAAGAACACCGGAGTCATAAGAAAATCCACCGATGGGACGCAGAATGCAATCAAAGAGACTGAGAAGTACTCAAATGCTGCATCGAGTGCTGCTACCGGGATTATTAAATTCAGCGATGCATACGATGCTAGCGGAAAAAAGACCGAAACCTTAAGCAAATCCACCGATACGGCTAATGATTCCCTAAATTCTCTCTCTGATTCGGTCGGCACCATCGACCTGCAGGGTCAGTTTGAAGCCCTTTTTGATACTGTAGACCTCAAGGCAATCCTAGAAAAAGCTCTTGATTACCAAGCTGATCTGGGTGTTGGGAAACTGGAGAAAGACGGCAGCAACGCTGCAGCTCGGCAACAGATCAAGGATGACGCTGAGCGGATGCTTTACTCATCTGCAACAAATGAAGGCCTCCAGTATATCAATTTTGCAAAGTATGCCGGCCAGTCGTTGAGTGATGCATTTGCAGATGGCGGGTATGTGGATATGTCCATTAAAAAGGCCTATCTGCAGAACACGGTCGGTCAGGCTGGAGGATTCAACCCATCATCCTCGATGACATGGGATACCAATGCCTACATGAACAAGTTCATGAACCCTGAGGCATATGCGGCCATTGATGCCATAAAAAAGACCCTGATACCTATCGCTGAAGGTGTTTACTCAGGCTCAATCACTGCCTCCGGGAATGACAACACCATCACCGGTACAAAATGGGGCGGCTCCGGCTGGGAAGCAAAGTACACCGAAGGCGTCAAAGGCACCGAGACCGCAACCAAGCAGGCCGTGTCCGTCTTTAAATCTTTTTCTGAAGCACTGGCTGCCTTCAATATGGATTCGGCAAAGGCCACCCATGTGATGCGGGCATACAACGATGCTTCCAAAGACCTGATAGCAACCAATGATGAAGCCCGCCAGTATATGGCTCTCTATAACCAGGCAAATGGACAGAACACAGAATTTACCCGGGAGAACATCATCCAGACCCGGTCGCTGATGCAGGCAACTATGGAATCTCAGAAACTGCAGGAGATGTATGCTGCAGCGATAAAGGAAGGAGGGGTTGATTCAGAGGAGGCTAAGGCGATTAACGCACAACTGTCCCTGGTCAACCAGGATTTAGCTGCAGCAGGCATTACCGCAACCAGCGGGCTGTCTGGCCTTCCCAGTTCACTCCAGTCTCTTGCCGCCTATGCCCAGTCTGCCGTGTCGCAAATCAACGCCGCCATTGCGTCGGCGAATGCAGCGGTCAACGAGGCGAACAATTACGTAACCCGTGTTCGCAACCTGTCCGGCAAGTATCAGGCGGACTCTCCCGGGGTAAAGATGCCTCAGTATGCAACCGGGGGTGAAGTCGAGAAGACCGGGCCGGCCATCGTCCACCAGGGTGAGTTTGTGCTCAACCGGAACGATGTCAACGACCTGAAACGACCTCAGGCAGCAACCCAACTCCTGCAGATCAGTCAGCACATCGACCTGAGAGGCAGCATGGTCGACCGGAACAATGTGCAGGACCTGGACAAACTGTTCTACCGCTCACAAAAGCGGGCTCTCGGAAGAATTGGAGCTAAATCATGATCCCCAAAACAGTAGCAATTCCACAAATTAAAATCAGGCTGCAGTATCAGCAGGCCGAAGGAACCCCTCTCGTCGATGTCGGAGAGGTTGAGATGAGAAGGGAAGAACTCATCAAGGAGACATAATGGCATCAATTCAACCATCAGACGCAGCACTCAAAGAACTAGCAAAGGCATTTGAAGATTTCCGGTATATCGCCCTGGACGCCAGTGCAACGGCGTACGCCCTCTCCCAGTCGGCCCCAATAACTGAAATCACCACAAACGGCGGGGAACGTGCAGCCGCTACCATCAGTTATGACAGCGGAACCGGGATTGTAACCATGAGCAAGCGGTTTGTGTTCTCCGGAACGGCCCCGGTCAAAGGAATTGTACCGATGAACAATGATACCCCTGGTCTCGGAATTGCATTGTGCAGATATATCCCTGGGTCTGGAGTATTGCCCGACCAATTTGAAGCAGGGGGCTCTCTCCTTGTCACGTTAGAATGTGCCCTGGGTCGGCCTGTGTGAGGTGATAGATGTCACAACTTCCGATGTATCCGGCGAAGGCCGGCAGTCCCCAGACAACGACAACGGCACTGCTCACCGCGTCAGCAACTTCAGTAGCAGTAACTGAGCTGGCTGACTTTCCTGATATCGGCACCGAAGGGGCTAATGTCGCATCCCTTCAGAATGGTGCCCTCTGGGAGTCCTGCCCGTATACTGCAAAGAGTGCAGCATCGGGACCGGGAACCTTAACTATCGCCCGGTCGGGTGCAGCCTGGGCATCATCGACCGGTGCTGCTCAGGAATGGGCATCAGGATCAAAAATATCCCGGACTGATACTGCATACGATCACGATGTCGTCAAATCAAACATCGAAGAGCATGAAACGAGAATTGCAGCAGCAGAAGGCACAATCTCAAGTCATTCATCAAGCATTTCGGCATTGAATACGGTTGCTCCATTGGTGAAGGTATCAGCCAATGATACGACCCCTGGTGTTCTGAACGGCAAACTCGTTGCAGGGACTGGTATCTCGCTGACAGAAGGAACAGACGGGGGAAATGAGACAATGATCATATCCTCAACCGCATCAGGGTCTTCTGGTATGAATCCTATTGTCGCGTCGTTATTTTTCGGGTGATTAAACATGGTAAACGATCCTAAATCGGCACGGAGTGGGGCATACACTCCCGGGTCTCTCACAACTCTCTACACCAATGCTTCATCCACGCTGCACACAGCGATGAAACAACTGGAAGTATATAATGCGAATGTCGGAGCACTTGCCGTGGAAATATACATCACAACCGGCGCTGATGTCGCCGTCAGAACGTTGTTCAATTCAACAATCCCTGCAGGGATGACTATCATTAACGATGGATTGTATTGGATTGATCCACTCTACAAACTACGATACAAGATCACTGGCGGCTCATCAGGGGATGTTCAGCTTGAGGCAACTCTGATGGAAAATGTCACTACAGGGTAAATATGGCGTTTTTTGAACGGTCCTTGTCAGGTAAACGAAAGCATTGGGCTACTGCAACAGGCGGTGTCATTACAGAAGTTGGTGGATACCGAATTCACACCTTTTATGAATCTGGCACGTTTGAGGTAAAGAATGGTACGCTGCCTGTCGAATACCTCATCGTAGGTGCGGGGGGAGGTGCTGGCAGGCCATCCCCCGGTGCGAATCGTGGTGGGTGTGGTGGTGCAGGTGGAGTGAGAACCGGGAAATTGGAGATTCCGGTGGGTGTACTGCCCGTGGCTGTAGGGATCGGTGGAACTCCGGGAAACGGTGCATCAATAACTGCGACAAATGGGGGGAAGTCGTCTCTTGGTTCTCTCTCATCGGAGGGCGGGGGCGCTGGAGGGCAATACGACGCTCCTGGGGTGAATGGTGGTTCTGGCGGTGGTGGCGGTGGATATGTTGGAGTATTGCCTGGGGGGGCAGGAATATCCGAGCAAGGGTATACTGGCGGTGCTGGTGGAGATTCCAATCGAACCGGCGGTGCTGGTGGTAGTGCCGGTGGACCCGCTGTTACTACTACACCGGGGCCAGGCATAACAACGTCGATATCTGGGGTGTTGACCACATATGCAGTCGGTGGGTCATCTGGAACACCAACGACTAATAATAGCGGGAATGGTGGAAACTCAATCTCAACACAATATGCAGATGTTTATCCGGGATGCTCCGGCATTGTGATCATGAGGTATCAAATATGAGTAACTGTTTGGCTATAATCGATAGAAACGCAATACAAACCTTATCAACGCCAGAATACAAGGGGATGCTGGAAAAGATTCAGGAGTCTGCACCCGAGATAAACCGGACGACGCAAATTTTCCAGAAGACGCAGAGCCAGTTCATGGATAACATGATGACTGTCTCTCATATGACTCCGTTTCGTAATTTGAGGCAGGTTCTCGCTGAGATGAAGAACGCCCGTCAAGCGATGGCAGAGGCATATTTCGCAGTCGAGAAAAAGAAGATTGAGATTCTTATTCGGGAACGGATGCTGGAAGGACATTTTGACCGAAAACAGGAACAGTGGGTTGATGTGGACCCGCTTCAACGGAAGATGCTTGAGATTGAGATCATGGAACTTCAGTGGTCTATCGACGCAATCACAGAGAACGTAGGCGGTGCTATCAGGCGTCTTGCCAACTATACGAATCAGTATAACCACATCAAGTCACAACTTCCAGACCTATCAGAAGAGACGTTTGAGGCTGAAGAAGAGCGGTATCACATCATGAAAGCGTTCGAGCAAGGCCTCAACGCAGCACGGTCTCATGGCGGCTGGATTGATGAAGGTAATCAGATTTACCTTACTCAAGTGGGTATCAACGGCACAGTTGGGCAGATGGAAGTCACAAAATACCTACAATCAGAGCATGAAATTCTCGAAACTCCACGCTTTAAGAATGGCGTTGAGATTGAAGGTAATTTGACCATCGAATATCAACTCATGTGGCTCAACCGCATGGCTGACAAGTATGCAGGCAGCAGCAAACTCGTGATAGCCTACAAAGGAATGTCTGACATCACTGATTATGCCCTCGTCGGCAAGGAGGAATAATCATGCCGTTCCGGGTGCAATCCGGGTGGAAGACTGATCCCTATCAAACGGGTCTTGCGGGGATAGGGCTGTTTGGTGGTGGGTACACTGGCTCGGTCAATCTTGCGTCAATTGAGCAAGTTGCAATAGAGACATTATCAAATAGTCAGAATTTCGGAAATATATCATCAGGTCGGCGGGGGTTGGCCGGGTGTTCATCTTCAACTCGCGGTCTGTTTGCAGGTGGGTATAACGGAACAAACTCTGAAAATGTGATAGAGTATGTAACCATATCAACAGCATTAAATCCGTTAGATTTCGGAGATTTGAGTTCGGGTAAAGATTCTTTGGCGGGATGTTCTAATTCTACGAGAGGGGTGTTTTCCGGGTCGTCTGATTTTACCCCGGCCATAGATTACGTCACGATAGCCACAACCGGTAATTATACGACGTTTGGTAATTTGTCGGTTGGGAGAGGTTATCACAGTGGTTGTTCATCTTCAACTCGCGGGGTTTTTGGAGGTGGTTATGCCACGACATATGAGAATACCATAGACTATATTACTATCGGGACCACCGGGAATGCCACTGATTTTGGCAATTTGACACAAGCAAGACAGCAACTCGCCGGATGCAGTTCTTCGATTCGAGGGGTGTTTTTAGGTGGTGGGACCGCTACGCCCGCAGTTAATACAATTGATTATATCACCATTGCATCAACAGGGGATGCTGTGGATTTTGGAGACTTGTGCTCAATTGTCACATCTGTTGGTGCATGTTCCTCTTTAATCCGTGGTATTCGTAGTGGGGGTTATAATGGCACATCGAGAGTATCAACCTTTGACTATATTACTATCGGAACCATGGGGGATGCCTCAAATTTTGGAAATTTGATCACTGCGAAAAGTGGCAATGCCGGAATATCTTCCTCTCACGGAGGTCTCGCATGACCTGGCAGACTGACCCGTTCCCAACCCCCGTTGCTATCGGTCTGTTTGGGGGGGGGTATGTCGCTGCTGCATCAGGTGTGATTGACCTGGTTAAGATTGCTCTGGCTGCAAATGCTACCAATTTTGGGAATTTGACTGTTTCGAGATATGATCTTGCTGGATGTTCGTCAAAAACATCCGGCATTTTTCTTGGGGGCACGACTGGTAGTGTAAATAACACGATTGATTTAGTTATATTTTCTACTGCTATTAACGCGACAGATTTCGGAGATTTGACTGTATCAAGAAAAAGCCTTGCTGGGTGCGGGTCTGCCTCCCGTGGTATCGTGGGAGGGGGCACAACCGGGTCATTGTCATCTGTTGTTGATTATATCACATTTTCACTGATGGCAAACGCTGCATCGTTTGGTTCATTGACTGTCGATCGGATTATTTACGGTGCGTGTGCATCCCCAACGCGAGGTGTTTTTACTGGGGGTTATACTACAACCGGAGTGAATGTGATCGACTTTATCACCCATTCCACGGCTGGTAATGCTACAGATTTCGGAGATTTGTCTGTTAGTAGGACCGGAATTGCGTGCTCATCTAACATCGTCGGAGTGATTGGAGGAGGGTATACCGGTTCTGGATACTCATCGAAAATTGATAGTATTATAATTGCTACAAGCGGAAATGCGACAACATTTGGAGATCTAACGGTATCGCGATCTGCTGCTGGATCTTGCTCATCGTTAATTCGCGGGATATGGTCTGGTGGAGACACTGGGAGCAATTCAAACGTAATTGACTGCGTGGCAATTTCCACTACTAGCAACGCTGTGGATTTCGGAGATTTAACTGCGGCTCGGTATTCTGTCACTGCCTGTTCCAACGCTCATGGGGGGCTGGTATAATGTGGAAAGTAAGTCCGTATGTGACACCTGGAAGTCAAATTGGTATCGTGTCAAATGGAACAGTGTCGGCGAACGTATCATCAACGGAACGGATAGACCTGATAACAGAAGGCAACGCGTCCACATTTGGGAATTTGTTGCTCATAGGCTCGTTCTCAAGCGCTTGCGCATCTCCGCTAAGAGGCATAACTGCGGTTGGCGGCGATGTCTCTATATCAAACGCTCTTAATTATTATGTATTCAATTCGGCGTGCAATGGTGTAGATTTTGGCGATTTGACATCAGCCAGACAATCTTGTGGAAGTGTTTCATCTACAACTCGCGGTATATTTGCAGGAGGAAGCACGGGATCATCGAATGTTGTCACATCAGACTATATCACCATTGCGAGTGTGGGGAACGCATCGAACTTCGGCTCATTGAGTGTTGCTCGTCAACAGAGTGCAGGGTGTTCATCTCCGATAATAGGATTAATATGCGGGGGTTACGCCAGCGGAGCGGTGAATGTGATTGACTATTTTACCATTACAACCTTGGGGGATGCATTAGACTTTGGAGATTTAACTGCAATACGAAATGGTGGAGGATGCTGTTCATCACCGACACGGGGAATTTATGCAGGTGGTCAGAATGGGTCAACCGCACAGACAAACATTGACATATTCGGGTTAGTTACAACGAGCACAGCAACCAATTTCGGAAATTTATCAACAGGCACTTTTGGATTACACGCATGTTCATCTCATGTGAAAGGGACGCTAATAGGAGGGTATGATACCGCAAATTTAGCCAGTATGCAAGCATTAAATTTCGCAACAGCCGGTGTGTTATCTACGTTTGGAAACCTAATCACGGCTCGGCGGTTTGGAGCCGCCTGTTCAAATTCTCACGGAGGTTTAGCATGAGAAAATTATTGAAATACAAACTTACAGATCATGGGACTATTCCCACTTTTATCGAGAATGGAGGATACTTTCCCACTGAAGACGGGTACTTACATGGTATCTCCGTCAGCATTGACGACGAATGGACTCCTGACGGTACAACCTGGGTGAGCAAGGCAGAACTTGAGGCTATCATCACCGCTACTAATACTAACCTCCCTGAAGGGATGCAGCCGATGACTATTCTCAACTTTGAGGCTGACAAGTTCATGTTCAGGTATAAGGAGACGACCCAGGACAAACAGATCCAGGCCCTGCAACAATGGGTCATGGAGAAGGAGCTGGAATGAACCGAGACGAGCTAGGCACAAAGGCCGCAATCTTCTACGATGGGGTTGAAAACGGGCTATGTAACCTCACAAAACTCACCCTGGCAAAGACGAAAGACGTTATCACGGCAGCAGAGTTCGATTTCATCAAGATGGAGTTTCACCTATGAGTATCAGACAATGGATAGCAAAGTGGGTTCTTGGCATCGACGTTGAGAAGATCGACCAGAGAATAACTGCTCTGGAGATGTATATCCTTGAAAAGGAGATGCAATGATCGACTCGTACGACGACCTGACCTCTCTCGGTCAGATCATCTATTCTTCATATGAGAAAGGGAAGATCACGGCAACAACCGTGCAACTCTATGTCACAAAGGGCAAGATAACCCAGGAAGAAGCAGATTTTATTATCAACAGTTTTCCACAACGGTGAGGTAATGTCATTCAACACGGGGGGGTTCAACATCTCCCCCTTTAATGTAGTAATTCAATCTGAATCATACTCAGGCCTCCAACTCCTCCAGTGTGCTAATTGGGCAGAAGGACCTATGCACGGGGGAGCGATATCTGATACGATAGTCGAAACCATATTCGATTTTATCTCTGATGCTGAAAACCAGGCTGGTAGCACAGATTATCGAAAGGGGTTCATCAAAAATTTTGGCGAAACACCTACAGGCATCTGTAATATCAGACCTGGCCTGGTGATGCCGAACGCTCTGGTTGACCGGCTTGGGGTAACTATCGCACTCGGGACTGCCAGCGACGACATGACCACTAAGCCAGATGATTCTGCTTTCAGTTCAGTCCTCAACACAGAAATATCACCTGGATCTTCAATTCCGGTCTGGCTGAAACGAACAATCCTCGCTGGAGGATCAGAACCCGGATCATATCTGGGAATTCAACTGGTGCTGACCGTATCAGAAACATAGTGAGACAACATGCCTGAGACTGTAGTAATTCACAATTCAACATTTGATGTCTGGGGTCACGGTGAGAGTGTCTCCATCGAAGCGTCAGCCGTTCCTACAGTCTCTATATCGGCTGCAGTGGGCCCTGACGTAATAACTGCAACTGCAGTTCCTGCGCTTGACATATCGACTGAAGTAGGTAAGGCATTCCACACCTCGGCCTTTGATATCCTCCTGGACAGGTCGGTCCACATTACCTGTACGGCAGTCGCCTCGGTTGATGTCGGATGTGTCCCTGAAATTGACCTTGGGGTGATCCGTGTTGAAGCGGTACCATCAGTTGGAGTTGAGTGTTCTACTAACTCGGTTCAGATTGTTACGAAAGCGGTTCCTTCTGTTGACATCGAGGTCAGGTCTGTTGTTCCTGATGACAAGTCCATCAAATTTGGATCTCTCACCTTCCAATGTGCCAGAAGAGCATCTGAAGACAAGACCACTCCACTCACGGAAAGCAAGTTAGCAGAGTTGGGGATAGCAGAGCCGAAAGCATTCTCCCGGACGATTTCCCTCATAGCCGAAACAGATCAGCGGTACGAGCACGACAAACTCTTTGAACTCATCGGGCAGCGTCTCGACCTGTCAGTATACGGGATAGTATTCCCGAACGCCACCATCAGTTCTCTCTCAGACATTCAGCGGGGTAGGGGCGGCTTAAACCGGTTCGGGTACACGATTGAGTTCACTCATTATGTTCTCCCGAATCACCATTCGGTTACCTTTGGAGGCATATCGCTGTCTCATCCAACCCGCTCTGCTCCGGATGATATCTCACCCTCATACATTGGGAACCCCGGGTCCGGGTTTAGCCTGAACAACCTGGTTGCGACATTAAAACGCACCTGGACCTTTGAATGTGTAGCAGAAGAGCAGACTGAGTACTCAGGCCTGATCTCGTTGATGGGGCCGAAGTGTCCGTTAGTTATCAATGGAGAAACATTTTCCAGTGTGTATATTTCCGGGCTTTCGTCGCTTGTACCGAAGGGAACCGGGATTTATCTCTACACGGTTGAGTTATCTTCAGACTCAGGTGATGACCCGATACCAGTCACGTTCTCGGGTATCTCCCTGCCGAATGCAGTAGATTCAGGTGGAGATGTTGAAATCCTGAAGTCCCGGACCACATTATATGATGGCCGGGTAAAAGCCGACCTTGGGACGACTGCGGCAGATTCATTCTCATTCTCATGTCAGTCTAACTCTGTGACCGAATATACTGCCATTCGTGCCCTCATCGGGGTAAAAGCAACCTTAGTGGTTGATGGTCAATCTGTCCCAAAGTGTTATATCTCGCAGTTGTCCCGGCCACAAAAGCGAGGAACTGCAACGGTGGCACTTTACACCTGGGAGATTGGGTTTGAGATGGAGACAGCATGACAAATCTCAATACTTTTGATTGGATCACTCTGACAGCACAAAAAGCAACTGCTGATATTGCCTGGTCATATGATATCAAACTCCATGGAGTAACAGGGCCAGACATGTTCAGGAAACTGGAGTATCAGCCCGATCCTGACTTCTGTGCAATGCTCGGAGATCCTGTCGAGTCTTCCATAGATTCAGATTACCCGGGGAAAACAACCTCTGTGACTGCATACTCGTATGGCTATTATTTTAAAAATCAGGTCTCGTATGATCTCAGGCAGACAAAGGCCGGGGTAGATATCCCTGCCTATGCCCGGGCAGGGTCAAATTATGGAGGGGAGGTATCGAGGACTTCTCCGATCGTTTCCTACGAAAACCCCGGGTATTATGTTCGGCGTCTCTTATTCCCGGTAGATTCCTCAGGCACCATCACAAAAGCGAGCGGGTATTATAATCTGTATCTGGGTAGGATTGAGTTAGTACCAAATTGGGGCCTTGGTTCAAGCGATAACACGACTCTCACTGCGGTCCTGGCAGCGAATGCAACGACTCTGTATGTATCCAATCTGGCACTATTCTCAACCGGTAAGGTGATGCTGTTCACCTATACCGATTCAGATAGCGATGGAGTCTGGGACGATGATGAGGATAAGGTCACGGTTGAGGTCTGTCCCTATACGGCTAAGTCCGGGTCATCTGGAGCAGGGTATCTGACTATTGTCCGGACATCTCCGGCAAAGGTATGGAACCCTTCCTCCGCTCTTGCGTGTTCGGTACCCGATTTATACGATCCGTATCATCCTGAGATCCAAAAAAAGCAGTTTGCTTATGACGGGGAGACCATATCGGGTATCTTCGACGACTTGAACGACTACTGTCACATGATCTCGTTTACCAAGTTCAAGAAGGTCGATGGGGAGTGGCGGGAGTACTTTTACTGGATCCCGAAGTACCGGCTGGATGAGGATGCTGGAAACTATCTGGAACTCCCTACTGAAGTTACGATAATTTTGCCGACCACTCAAAACCTGATCGGGTCTCCAGGTCCGGGTGCTTCTGTTGCGTTAGATCAATCGTATAATACGGTCTGGGTTGAAGCCTGCAGGACGAAAGACTCTGCCTGGTTCTATGCAAAACGTGAAACCGCTGCAGTAACTGCAGGACTTGAGGTGCCTCGGGTCCTGATATTCCGGACAAAGGATCTGTTGCCTGATCCTGCAGGTATCACCTGGAACGAAGTTCCTACTACCAGTACGAACTTTGGGCCTGGCGGGGTCAACTATGGAACCCCTGCAGAGAACGCAGCATGTCAGGCTCTGGCAGAGGCGAAGGCGGAAGAGGTGCTCAAGTTTGCAAATTACCAGGTGCCAACTTTTACCGCATCCTTCAAAGACACTCAATTTGAGCATTATCAACAGATCCAGTTCTCCGGGTTCGAGGGGTTCCCTTCTGACATCATGCGAGTGATGGAGATCACGTATGAGTTCAATCCTCCTGATTCAGGGGGTCAGGTTACTCGGATTACCTGCGCTAAGAAAGAGACGTTGAAAGAGTCTGGGAAGTATCAGTCGGTGATCGATGAGATACGGGAGAACTTTGAACGGCTGAAAGAGTCGGTGAGTAATTCGGGCGAGACCGAAAAGCAATGTGCTGTTTTAGATACGTATGATTCTGGAACAATGGCGATAGTACAACTCAGATCTACTGGTGCTCTGGTGAAGACTAAATCGTATGGACTCCGGGCGGCTCCCTGATGCCCGCCTTCAAGCTTGGAGACCTGGTAACTATTGCTGAGGGGGACACCGTGACCCTGCTCCCGCTGAATGATGTGTATCCTCTTCATAATGCGATTACCAGTATCGGGGCGTCAGGAGAGCCTACTGTTTACATCCCGTATCGGGTGTATCCGGGGGATACTGTCCTGATGAAGATGACTGACTCCGGGTATGCTCTCATCCCCGAGGAGATCTCAGGAAAAGGGATTTTATCTGGGGCAGATGTTGTAAATGCTTCAACTGGTGAGATTTACTGTCCTGAATCAGTCACCGGCTGCAACGGTTATTATTATGATACCAGTGATCGGTATGGATTACATCCCCACTACACGAGCGCGTGCCCTGGATTTACCGGAAATCCCCCCGTTCCGGAAGATTCAGTCAATATCCGATTCTTAGGGTGGAATGTCAGGGGGTATACTGCCTATGGGGTGCTGGCGATATCCTCCCGGCTGGCCTATGAGTTTGTTGATGTAACTGTTTCTGGGAGGTTTGGGTTACCTGGTGACACCATATTCCCTCACGTGTCGATGGGGCTACCCTATCCGTTTCATTGGAGGTGGTTAAACGCAAGCACGATTCGTATCGAGGCATATCCTGGATACGGGGGGAACTTTGGGATGCCTGCTCAATCTGGCGGGTATGGGTACATCGTATTCGGGGTCCAGATAGGTGGAGGAATCAACAATGTCCGTGTTGAGTATAACCCAGGATATTTGTCAACGAGTAGGTCCGTCTATGTTACACTGGCACAAACCGGGCGATATGGTAACTACCAATGACTCAGGAAGTCCAGATCTTGCGGGTGGTAATATGTCCCGAAACCATGAGGCAGAAACCCCTATGCGATTGTCACCGGTGTGAGCACCATGGCGGGATCACCCCGGGGAAAGTAGTTGTCTGCCACTATGTCACCCCTGCGATTCAACCTCTCACATAGCGGGACGCTATTGCAGGATCTTTTTTAACCGGATAAACTGCCTGTCGCGATATTTATAAAGAATAGAAAAAAAAGATACCCCTCGAACCTTCTGACAAAAAGGCATTGATGTTGTCGAGGAGTTAAGCATATTCGATTAACGCCGAAGGGGAGATTTGAACTCCCGAGGTGCATGACACCAGTGGTTTTCGAGACCACCGCCCTACCGGACTAGACTACCTCGGCACGCTTGCTTTATTGTGTACTCATTCAGATCCGATAAGCATATCGAATAAAAAGGAGTATTTTCTCATCCCATAGAAGGGCCATGAGACTTGGAAACCATCATATCATCGATTCTGAGGAGCATCTCTACTGCCTCTGCTGATGACTGAATGGCTTGGCGCTTGCACCGAAGTGGCTCAATGACCCCTTCATAGATCATATCAACCATGGAGCCGGTGTAGACATTAAGCCCGTGCATTTTCTTTCCTGCAGCATGAGCTGATTTTAATTCTACAAGTTTATCAATTGGGTTCATTCCCGAATTCTCAGCCAGAGTGATTGGAATAGCTGCAAATGAGTCTGCATATGCCTCGATTGCTATCTGCTCACGACCTCCGATTGTAGAAGCAAATTCCCGAAGTCTGACGATCATTTCAGACTCAACCGCTCCACCACCTGGAACATATTTGCCATCTTCCATGGTATCCATGACCACACGGGTGGCATCTACCATAGCACGTTCTAGTTCATCGACCAGGTACCGGGTAGTTCCTCTAAGCAGGATAGTTACCGTTTTTGGGTTTTTAGCATCAAAGATCTTGACCATATCCGCATCATCAATCTCTTCTGCACCGCCTGCAGAACCGAGCATGGCTTTGGTAAGATCTTCTGCTTTATTGGCTACGGTTGCATTCAATGCCCGGGCAGCGAATTTCATGTCTTTCTCAGGAACGTCTTCAATTGCAAGCACTCCTGCCTTTGCAAGGAAGAACTGGGCAGAATCAGCGATACCTTTCTGACAGAGCAGAACATTAGCCCCTGATGCAATGACTGCATCAGTCATCTTCTTAAGGGCATCGCGCTCCTGAATTGCAAACGCCTCAAGCTGGTGAGTATCATTGATCTTAATTTTAGACTTAACTTCTGTCTTTCTGATCTCAAGAGGGCTTAAAACAAGGGCAACCTTAGCACCCTTGATCTTCTTGGGCATAGCAGGGTTGACCCGGTTCTTCTCGATGACGATACCGCGAATGAGTAATGCATCATCCATGGTAGATCCGGTGTGTGTCTTGATCTGAACATCATCTTCAGATACTACAACCTTCTTTCCATCCTTAACAGCAACAGCAACAACAGCCTCTACGGCAATATCACTAATCTTTTCCTTGACATTCTCGATAGACTTACCGGTAATTGCGGTTTCGACTATCTTCTTAAGGATATCTTTATTGTATGGATCAACAGTGGTTGACATACCATTCAGAATTTCAATGGCCTTAGTCATACCCATACGGTAGCCGCGGCATATGACGGTTGGGTGAATCTTCTTATTCAGAAGAATTTCTGCCTGTTCCATTAAAGACCCGACAAGAACAACTGCCGTTGTAGTACCATCTCCAACCTCTTCATCCTGGGTACGGGAGACCTCGATGACCATTTTTGCACCTGGATGCTGGACTGATATCTCGTCGAGAATGGTGATACCATCATTGGTGATGGTCACATCACCGGTACCGTCGAGTAACATCTTATCCATACCACGGGGCCCGAGTGTAGAGCGTACTGCCTCTGCGAGTGCCTTGGCTGCTGAAATATTAGAGCGCTGTGCCTCATATCCGTGCGTACGTTCTACATTATCACGTAAGATAATAACCTGCTGTTGCATCATTGTGTATCCTCTGTATGCAGAAAGGTTGTTTTAAGGTTCTATATAACCTTTGTGCATATGGGTAAGCAAAATTGTTTTTTTTAGTCTATACGTGAGATTTTAAAGAGACTATAAACCGGAATTCCTTCAATTTCGCGAATTCCGCGCTTATCAAACATCACACAACACGCAAGGGGAGTTGCCCCATGACGTTTAAGGTACCCGATAACTTCCTCCAGAGTATTTCCTGAGGTTATTACGTCATCAATAATCAAGCACCTGTCACCAGGATTGATGCCAAAATTTGCGCTCATGGATCCAATTGGATTTTCGTTTGAGCTATGCTTTGACGGGTGAAATAAGGCCAGATGACTTCCCTCCTGAACAGCCATCAACGTCGCTAGAGGAATTCCAGAGATAGCTATTCCAACAACAACCGAGGGGCCCGGCAGGTCAGGAGTCATGGAATGGTATCTGGAAAGCAGCATCATAGCACTCTCCTCCAGAAGTGCAGCATCACCGCTTACAGCAGTCCAGTCTATATGCACATCCCGCGGGGTCGATGAGCCTTTCTCCTGTGTAAGCAACCAGGTCACCGTCTCCATAGATAACGATAATTCATCTGCTATTTGGCCAGGACTATGACCTTCTGTTCTGAGGAGACGTGCCTTTTGAATAAGATCGTCTATCGTGGACATCTGGAAAGAGATCTTCCGGGTTCTATTTAAGCTTTCGTTTTAGCGCTGATCCACAAATGGGGCAGTCACCAGCACGGGTCATCTCTTCAAAATATTTACCACAACCCAGGCACCGTATCTTCCATTGTCGTTGAATCGCACCTCGTTGAATTATTGAGTGAATATTAATACCAAGAACTTTAGCAGTATTTTGAATGGCAAAATCATCGGTGACAATTGTGCCGTTAATATCCTGAGCTAACGCCAGAACATCGATATCTGTAGCAGAAAGAACTGATGCATCTCCGCTTGAAATTGATGCTGCTCGAACCGTCTTACAAGCTTCTGGGGAAGGGTCGCAGACTGACATGCCCTCTGAGAGCAGAACTGAAAATCTTGCCCGCCCGCGGAGATCTTTGAGTTCATCTTCTACCCGGTGAACAGTACTCAAACGACCTGGCAACGGAATCGACAGGAAGAAGGCGGAGGTATCTAGCACGTATTCAACTATTTCCTGTGATTTTTCTCCTTGGCTTACTGGAGAACATAGATCATCTTCTAATGGCATCAGCAATCGTCCTGGCAGCTGAATATTCGCTACACGCCTGTTCGATAGTATCACTGCAGCACACAATTTTTATTCCCGCACTTATCAGACGTGAATAAGCGCCAGATGCGAGGACCCCATGGACACATACGGTATAAATCTCGGTCGCTCCCTGGTCATACAGCATTTTTGTTGCAGTTGCCTGAGTTCCCCCTGTAGAGATAATATCATCGACAATTACAACAACCCGTCCTGCAACTGGTATCGATTTGGGTTCAATTCTGACCTCTTCTCCCGATATTCTATTTTTTTGAAGGTGGTCTGACTCCCAGTTTCCAGCCTGTGCAATTTCTCTGGATAGTCGCGCCGCGCCGATATCAGGTCCAAGAATAAGGGGATTATTACAGGGAAGTTTTTTGATATATTCACTTATAGCCTGTGCGAGGGTATAGTCCTTCGCTGGAACTCCAAAATAAGGAAGTATTGTCTCCTCATGAAGATTAATAGTGATAATTCGTGCAACTCCAGCACCCAGAGTTCGGGCAATAGCCCTGGCTGATAATGCTTCGCCCGGTTTGAAAACCTTATCCTGTCGTGCATATCCCATATAAGGAATGACCAAAGTGATATCGGCTTCACGATAAACATCAGTGAGAAGTAGGAGTTCGATGAGATCATCACTCTCAAGGAGGCTCCCAATAATGGCCACGGAATCAGCGGTCTCCTGTGCCTGCAGATAGATTTCTCCATCAGGAAACAAAGTCCATCTGACATCGATTAGAGGGGCCTGCATTGCAGTTGCGATTCTTGCGGCAAGAACCTGCGACCGCCGGTTGCTGACAATCTTCATGCTTGGTTATAGTTTTGCTGAAAGTACTTAAACAATTGTCCCTGATTGAATACTGATTAACCGCTATGCAGGTGTACGTGCGATAATGGATACAAAGGGAGAAGCACCACAAGATACGAATATTCCGGAGGATATGGGGGATAAATCAATCTCCCAGTCAGTGGGGCAAGGTCAGCAGAACCCGGAGTCTGCACTGGATCAGCCCCTGACAACTGCGCAGGCAGAAGACGAGAAAAAAACTGAAATTTCGGGATCTGATCAGAGCCCTGTTGATGTTAAACCTTCTGAATCAGAATCTGAAGTAGTGGTTGATGACGGAACCTCGCGTGTTATAACCGTTCCAGAAGGGCTTATTGATCAGGTCATAGGTCAGGAACATGCGGTTGAAGTGATCAGAAAAGCCGCAATTCAGAGACGACACGTCATGATGATCGGGACACCGGGAACTGGAAAATCAATGCTTGCAAAAGCGATGGCTGAGCTCCTTCCAAAAGAGGAGATGCAAGATATTCTAGTTTATCCGAACTCCGATGACTCTAACGAACCAATTATCCGGACTGTCAAGTCCGGAAGGGGAAAGGAGATCGTAACAGCACACAAAACTGAAGCGCGAAAAAAAGCTCAGTTTAGAAATACGCTGATTATGATCCTGATGCTTGGTATTATCGGATACTCGTTCATAACCTATCAGTGGCTGATGGGAATTATTGCGGCAGCATTCGTGTTCATGGCTCTTCGGTATGCAACTCCTCGAGAAGAACTGATGGTTCCAAAACTCCTGGTTTCCCATGAGAAAACAACTACTGCACCCTTCGTGGATGCAACTGGATCTCATGCAGGAGCCCTACTAGGGGATGTCAGGCATGACCCATTCCAATCAGGTGGTCTAGAAACACCATCACATGATCGGGTAGAGGCAGGAGCAATTCACCGTGCCCATAAAGGGGTGCTCTTTGTTGATGAGATAAATGCACTCGGTCTTGCTGCTCAGCAAAGTCTTCTTACTGCTATGCAGGAGGGCGAATTTGCAATCACGGGTCAGAGTGAGCGTTCGTCTGGTGCAATGGTAAGGACTGAACCAGTTCCTTGTGACTTTGTAATGGTGGCTGCAGGGAACCTTGATGCCATCGAGGGGATGCACCCGGCACTGCGATCACGTATCAGAGGAAACGGATATGAGGTGTATATGGAAGAGACAATGCCTGACAGCCCGGAGAATGAAGAGAAATTTGTCAGGTTCATTGCCCAGGAGATCAAGAACGACGGGATGGTCCCTCACTTTGATAGAGGTGCGATAGAGGAAGTATTGCACGAAGCACGGCGCAGATCAAATCGGAAAGGACACCTGACCTTGAGACTTCGTGATATGGGTGGCCTGATTCGGGTTGCCGGAGATCTTGCCCGTCAGGAGGGAGCAGAACTGACGACCCGTCTTCATGTAATCGAGGCAAAAAAGACAGCACGCTCGATAGAGGATCAAATATCTTCTCAGATCATCCGTCGGACCCGGGAGTATGAGCTGGCAGTTGTTGAAGGAACGCAGATAGGCAGAGTGAATGGTCTTGCAGTGATGGGAAGCGATGCGGGGTCGGTCCTGCCAATTATGGCTGCTATCACACCAGCTCAGGGTGACGGTGGAGAAATAATTGCAACAGGTCTTCTCAAAGAAATAGCACAGGAATCTATCAAAAATGTAGGCGCCATCCTCAAGCGTTTCACCGGGAAGGACATTCGGAACATTGACATTCATATTCAATTCATCGGTACTTACCAGGGAGTTGAAGGAGACTCAGCATCTGTAACTGTCGCAACGGCAGCAATCAGTGCCCTTGAACAAATTCCGGTTCGGCAGGATGTTGCGATGACCGGCTCACTATCAGTCAGGGGGGATGTGCTTCCGATTGGTGGTGTTACATACAAGATAGAAGCTGCAGCCAAAGCAGGTATTAAAAAGGTCATCATTCCAAGGGCAAATCTTGGAGATGTCCTCATCGAAGAAGAATATAAGAAGATGGTCGAGATTATTCCGGTATCAACTATCGAAGAAGTTCTGGATATTGCCCTGGTTCCTGCAAACCGTGAGCATTTCCTTGCCAAACTGAAATCAATAACCCAATCAACTACCAGATCCATTCTCGGTACAGATATCCCGGTGCTCCGGACGGTTGCATAATGGTATCAGATCCTCGATATTACGATATCAGACGGGTCTGTGGAGAAATTACCCAGATAGATATTGACAATGGCCGGGTAGAACAAGCCGGTACATCTTTTTTCGATAAAGCCACCGTCAGAGTCCTTGGAGACATCGGATGGGGAATCCTGTCTGTTACCGGCGACCGGGTGCAATCTGAGAACCTTCATAAGAATCTTATCACAGAGGCAGCGAAAGTATCCAGAATTACCAATGAACGAATCGAGATTGCTGAAACGCCATCTCAAATTCACCCTATACCAAAGATCGGAGAAGATCCCCGCTCAGTTAGTATTGCGGAAAAAGTTTCTATTCTTCAGGATCTTGAAAGATCAGCATCAGGTGAATCGATAGCTAGCCAGCGGGTTACCTATATCGAAAAAGCAGAGCAGGTTTTTTTTTCCGATTCATCAGGTCATGAATACCAGTATGAAACATGCCGGTGCGGATTCTCTGTCCTTGCGGTGGCAAGTCGGGGAGGAGTTGTTCAGATGGGATATGAACGAGATCATACTATCCGAGGGCTCAATATCCGGCATCGCCAAGATCTGGCCAGAGAAGCTTCGGATCGTGCGTGTGCCCTTTTGGATGCGAAACCGGCTAAAGGAGGTAAGATGCACGCCATTCTGGATCCTGAGCTTGGCGGAGTGTTTGCTCATGAGGCAGTCGGGCATGCGGCTGAAGGTGATCTGATAAAAGAAGGTAACTCAGTCCTTATTGGGAAGATTGGTCAGACGATTGGTGCACCTCATGTAACCATTATTGATGATCCTTCACTGGTTGAATTTGGATTCTGTCCGGTCGATGATGAAGGTTCTGCTACTATCAGAACTGAAATCATCCAAAAAGGCATTATGCATTCGTACCTCCATTCCAAAGAAACCCTGGAGAAAATTGGATATGGAACTCCGGGTCATTGCAGAGGAATGGCTGGAGATCTGCCTATTGTAAGAATGAGCAATACCTTTATTGAAGCGGGTGATTCATCTTTT
This sequence comes from Methanospirillum sp., assembly GCA_035561295.1. Taxonomy (GTDB): domain Archaea; phylum Halobacteriota; class Methanomicrobia; order Methanomicrobiales; family Methanospirillaceae; genus Methanospirillum. The sequence continues at coordinate 24,340 of DATMXW010000056.1, forward strand.
GATGAGATACTTGAGTCCTGTAAAAATGGCATTCTCCTGAAGGGTTCCCGGGGGGGACAGGTGGATCCCGGGAGGGGCATGTTTCAATTTAATGCAGAATATGGATATCTTATAGAAAATGGTGAATATTCTGCGATGGTTCGAGATGTATCATTATCCGGTGAAATTCTTTCAACCCTGCATTCGGTATCTATGGTTGGAAACGATCTGGCGCTCCATCCCGGATATTGTGGAAAAGGAGGTCAGACTGTACCCGTAACTGATGGTGCACCATATATCCTTCTTAATGATGCTATTGTAGGGGGATGTGATGTTTGCTGAAGAAATCATCAGAGCAGGTCGGGATCAAGTCGATGAGGTTGAAGTTTTTTTCTCAACTGCTACATCCATAAGTGCTGACCTGAAACGTGAGAAGATTGCGATTGGAAGTATCAGTGAGGGTTCCGGGTTAATAATCAGGGTTATTAAAGATGGAAAAGTCGGGGTATCTTCGACTAATAATCCTGCAACCTGGCGAAAAACTCTTGATGCTGCTATCGCCAGTTCATCATTTGCCGATCGGGTGGATTGGAAAGGGCTACCCGGACCTATTGATCTCGATCAACGTCCACTTGCATGTGATCCGGCAGTGGAGGCTGAACCTGATATCCTTACCGACCTTCTGGAACGAATGCTTACAGGTAGCCTGGAATATGAAGCCCAGGTTACGGGGGGCGGGGTCACCCTCTCTAGTGGATCACAGCAGATTATCAACAGCAATGGACTTTCGTACGAAGTTCCGAGTACTCATGTCAGCCTTTCTCTTGAGATGATTGCTGGTCAGTCAACCGGGTTCGAGCACGATTCTTCCTGGAAACTATCTGAGATTAATCCTGAAAAAATTGGGGAAACGGCAGCGTTTTTTGCCGCAAAAGGGCAAAATGGAGATGAGATTGAAACTGGTACCTATGATATCGTTCTCTCACCAGTTGCCATATCACAGCTCCTTTCAGCTGCAATTATCCCTGCATTATCCGGAAAAAATGTGCATACCGGAAGATCTTTTTTTGCCGGAAAGATTGGGGATATGGTAATGGACAGTCATGCATCCCTGATTGATGATCCCTTTGATTCTCGTGGAATCTCAAACTGTCGATGGGATGATGAAGGCATGCCGGTTCAAAAAACTGTATTTGTACAGAATGGAGTGCTTCAGTCATTTGCCTATGATCTCAAAACAGCATATCTATATGGGGAAAAGCCAACAGCACATGGAGTCAGAACCGGTATAGGTGGTTCTCCGGGAATTGGAGAGCACAATCTTATTCTTACGGCTAAAACTGATAATATAATGGCTGAAGATGCAGTATATGTGCATGATCTGATCGGAGCACATACGGCTAATCCCATGTCTGGAGACTTTTCTGTGGAATTCTCATCACCCTTTTTTATCCGGGATGGTGAGCTGGATCGTCCGATTCGCACCGGGATGCTTTCAGGAAATGTTTTTGAATTATTCAAACAAATAGAGGGTTCTTCTGTTGAAACCAGAACACTGGGTTCATTGATCATTCCATCAGTAAGAATTTCAGACGTCACTATTGTTGGTAGAGGTTAATTCTCATGGCAGATGGGATGCATCAGGAGAATTTTATCAGAGTAGCAGTCTCTCTCTCCAAACCCGGACAGGTTCGATCACCTTTGATAATCGATACTGATGCAGTAGAGATTCGATTGGATCTTTTTACCGAACCAATAGAAGAAGACCTTATTTTTTTAAAAAACCATTATCATAATCCGATTATCCTTACCCTTCGATCTAATCAGGAAGGCGGTATGTTCACTGGTAATTCAGTATCCTGGATTGAAAGGATAACCCCTCTCCTACCTTATGTTACTATGGTTGATGTTGAGACCGGATTCAGTGAGCATGCCACATTGCTTCGTGATATGGGTAAAAAAATTATTGCCTCCTGCCATAAAAATGAGATGCTGTTAAGGCAAGATTTAAATTTACTCGCCAAAGATCTTAAAAAATTCGGAGATATTGCGAAAATTGCTGTCAGGCCGAGAAACAACGCAGATATACTTACCCTTCTCAATTTTATTGAAGAAATAGAAAAGCCGATTATTGTAAGTGTGACCGGTACCGGGAATCGACATGCAAGACCATTGCTAGCACTATTTGGTTCGCTATATACATACAGCTATATAGATAATCCAACCTCCCCAGGTCAGTATTCGATCAGCGAATTGAAACACCTCGGGCACCTTCTCTCTCCTGGATTCCCTGATACCAGTACAGAGGATATTACAAAGGGAACCGTCAATAAAGGCACTCATAACGGGGTTTCTGGTAATAATTGATAATATGTACCGGGAAAAAATGCTGAACTATGAGAACAGCCATCTGGATAATTAAACGTATTTTTTTATACTCATGTTGATGTGATCAGGATGAAACTGCTCAATTTCACCATTTTGGTATTTATTCTCCTTCTCGTATTCATCGTTGCCATGCCTGCTCTTTTTCTTGAGGCTTCAGCCGGAATAATGTCAGGTCAGATGCAAAAAGATGTGGGTATGATCCTTTCCGATGCCTCATTGACTTTGGGAAGATCTGACTCAGCTATAGAAGTCTATGAATATTTTTTACAGAAAAATCCGGATAGACCTGATATTTATGTAAAACTTGGAGATGTACAGGTAAAAGAAGATGAATTATCCGCTGCTATTACATCGTACAGAGCTGCACTGGCTCGTGATTCTGGGAATATTATCATTCTTGCTAAGCTGACACGGCTCCTCAACCGTACTGGAAAGGAAAAAGAAGCTGACCAGTTATCTCGGAAAATTATTCTCACCCAAACTTCGAATCCTGAATATATTGGAATAATTGGTGATATTGCTCTCGAACTCGGTATGTATCTTGAAGCATTCAACCGTTATTCAAGGCAACTTGAACTCACTCCTGATAATGGAATGTCTCATGAGAAGAGGGCAGATGTCATCTTCGCGTTACTGAGTATCCCTAATGCAGGTGTTCATGCTTCTGAATCACTGAAGTCTAAAAACCTCTATAAAGAAGGAGTTTCTGACTATATGAGAGCACAACAATTACTCCCTGAAAGATTTGAAATTATTTCTAATAAAATAACAAAACATTCAGGTGAATTTATACCAGTCTCGATCAATGAATTTGAATCAAGATATAATTCCTTT
>DATMXW010000057.1:0-3202 GCA_035561295.1 Methanospirillum sp.
GACTTATCTTCTATTCATCTATGATAGAATATCTCCCATTGGGAATTATTATATCAAACTGGGCTCCATGTCCTTCTTTTCCAGTCTCTTTGATTGACATTCCAGTGGTTTCCAGAATCTCTCTGGAGAGGAATAATCCAAAACCCGTGTTCTCACCAAATCCTCTCTCAAAGATACGTTCTTTAATTTGATCGGGTATTCCACATCCATTATCGGTGATACGAATTATTAGATCCAGTCCTTTTCTAAACCAGGAGCCTGTGATTTCTGATACATTCTCCCCATGTCTCTGTGCATTATCAATAAGTGTATAAAAAACACGCCCTAACAGGGGATCTGCCAGAATTTCTATTCCTGAAAGATGGTTTATGAGATTGATTGATTCCACTCCTGATTCATCCAATGCGTTGGTGAAGAGGAGTGAGGGGTCCAGCCAGTTAGGTTCATGGATCCCGAGTTCTTCGTAAAATCGAGTAAATTCGATCTGAGCCAGGATCTTCTCTATCCCTTTCTTGAGCATAGTGATACTCTCAATAATCTCTTCCTGACTGGCCTGATTATCCAGAAGATAGACTGCCCCCCGCAGGACCACAATCTGGTTTTTGATATCATGGCGGGTGATATTGGTAAGAAGATTGACCTTTTTCAGGGCTACCTGTAAGGCTTCTTCAGATCGTTTTATATCTGTGATATCCCTGATAGCTTCAATCGCACCGATCGGATTATTGTGAATATCATTGAGCGGAGATGCATAAATGGAAACATATTTTCGAGATCCATTTTTAAGTGTCAACCATTGATCTGTGATCAGAACATCACCCTGTTTTTTAATTGAATCATAAAGATCAAGACTTATGAGTGAGGGCTTTTGCGCAATATCTATAAGACAAGGACGAATCTTATGATAAAAGGGAAGAGCGTACTCGTACTGGTTCTTCCCAATCATCTCGTTTGATCGAACACCTGACATCCTCTCCATAGCATTATTCCAGAATAGGACTTTACCCTCATGATTTATGACAAAGGTCGGATCCGGGAGTAGTGTCAGAATATTTTGAATCTGCTGATGTGATTCTTTCAGGGCTTCCTGTTCTGCAAATGCCCTGCAGGCCTGACGCTGCTTCGTTACATCCCGTAAATGGACATGGGTCAAGATCTGATCTTTCAGCTCAACTGGTCTGAGCCATATGTTGATGATACTACTATTTCCCTTATCATCCAGTAGAGTTACCTCGGATTGAATCGGGCCAGTACAAGGGTTATACTCCTCGAGTACCGGGATAAGTGGCCCGGGGAGGGAAGATATTGAATATGGACCCGGAATTTGGGGATCCCATCCCAACACGGTATATGCCTCCGGATTTATTTCCAGGATAAAAGTTCCATCAAAAAGCAGAATTCCATCACCTGCGGCCATAAACAGACTGCGAAACCGTATTTCTGAAGATTCAAGTTCATCTATTGTGGATTGTATCCGGTGCACCATCACTGTTACAGCATGGGCAATACGATTGAGTTCCTGATGGAATAGAGGCCGGATAGGATGGGAGAGATCCCCGGATCCGATCTTTTCAAGATCCTCAACCAGGTGATCTACCGGGGATATGAATCTCCTGCTTACTATTAAGGCAACAAGGAGAATGCTGATGAGAGCCACGACAAGAATCAGGGTAGCAAGGAGGAGAGAGTTTTTCAGATTATGTTCAAGTCCAGATCTGGAGTATGTGATCATGGCAACGCGATCCATATATTGCGCAGAAGGGCTGGTATTATCATTACTGGATATAAAAAAATAATGAGTTTCAGTCTGGTTTATCGGATCAATCATACTGATAGGGAGTTGAGTTTTAAATATCGAGTCAACTATTTTTTTCGTTTTTTTGTCCAAAACTCCCCCGGGATAATCTGATTTACCTATGATGATCCCTCCGGTTGATCCGAAGATATGGACCTTTTTAATAGACGGATTTAATGATTTAATCTTTGAGGCCTGCTCAGTATTTGACAGAAGCGATCGCTCCTGTGAGTTATCTTCATACACTTTATAAATAACTTCAAACAGGTACTCATGATCTGGTGTTGCCTGATATCCAAATGTTCGCTGTGGCTGATTAGGATCAAATCCCTTGATCACGCGATCAAAGTAAAAGTATTCAGTTTTTCGCATTTCCTCTACTTTTACATAGAACGGTTCCCATTTACTGAAGTCAAGATATAACTCTGATTTTGATGTTGTAAACTCTGCAATCCCGCTTTTATTAATGATCATTAGATCAATACGATCCCGGTCTTTGGGATTGACCTGACTGATAATGTGAGAGAGATTCATCTGACTAGCATCCCGATTATTTTTTTCATAATCAGCAAGAAAAAGAGTCATCACATCCTGTACATTATCCCGATACGTTGATTCCCAGAGTTTCTCTCCACTGGTTATCAGTGAAGCCGCATTTATCAGGTACTCTTCTGATCCATTCTGCTGCTGAGTATAGGCCTCCTGAATCTGGGTACTCGTGACTGAGTAGGTATACCAGACGATAAAACTTACAAAAAAAAGGCATATGACTAGAATAAGTACCATAAGCAGTGACCGCAATGAACGGCCGCCAGTTATCTGATATACAGAAGAGATATCCCGGGGGGGATCCATGTCATGTTATCGAAGCGGATGGAGATAAAGGTTTAGGACTTAGAACCTCACCTCCCGGATCCTTAGGCGCATAAATTCAGAGCCTCTAAAATCTCCCTGTTTTTCTTACTGACTTCAGATTGGATGATTTCACCCTGAGATAATTCGAATAATTTGATCTTTTCGAGTTCGAGAAGTAGTTTTTCGACCGAATATTGTTTCGCAAGTCCGGTCACCTTCATGATCATCTGAAGCCTCATCCGAATAATTAGGGCTATGAACACCATGAACAAATATCCTTTCACTGAATCCTCTCTCCGTGCATTGAGTGGCAATGTTTCCAAATCATTTTTCATCCGCAGGAAGCATTTTTCGACTGCATCTCGCTGACGATACATGGTTAGGCAGGAAAGCCAGTCCATCTCCCCGCTATAAAAAAGTATGAATCGCCCCATTCGGTTAAGACGTTGTGTCACTGCTTTTTGTTTTATTGAGACCTCAAATTGACCATCAACAAACTTCCAATTCAGATATCTGGCATATTTTTTAGCCACCCACTGAACAACCGTTTCC